>NZ_JBXFWG010000024.1:0-62429 GCF_056854535.1 Stenotrophomonas sp. STEN054
GGCCCGAGGCATGCCTCGCGCGGCTTGGGCAGGACGCCCAACCCCGGTCTTGCCCTGTGCGCACGACAGCCCACACGAGCAAGCGGCGACCAACCCCCCCTGGATGGGTTTACGGCCTCCCCGCAAGCCCACAGTGCCCCGCCATCCCGCGGAATGCCGCTCTGGCTTTGGCCCTTGCAGTGAGCAGGTGCAGGGCTGCAAGCCCTGCAGAAAACCCCCTACCCCGGCGGGCCCTGGGTGCCGACCAGCCGCACCGGCCGCTGGTTGGCCAGCGTCAACCGCTCCAGCGGCTGCGGCCGTTCGATCGCATAGCCCTGCAGCCCCGCCACCCCCATGTCGACCAGCGTCTGTGCCACCTCGGCTGTCTCCACCCACTCGGCCACCACTTCCATCTGCAGCTCGCGCCCCAGCTCGCTGATCGCCCGCACCGTCGCCCGGCTCACCGCATCGGTGTCCATGTCCCGCACGAACGCGCCGTCGATCTTCAGGATGTCCGCCGGCAACTGCCGCAGATACCCGAACGAAGACAGGCCCGAGCCAAAGTCATCCAGCGCCATCCGGCAGCCCCGCGCCTTTACCGCATCGATGAACGCCCGCGCCTGGGTCAGGTTGCTGATCGCCGCCGTCTCGGTCACTTCGAAACAGAGCTTGGCGGCCAGCGCGCGGTTACGTTCCAGCAGGTCGCAGACGAAGGCCAGGAAGCTCGGCTCGGCGATCGACTGCGCCGACACGTTGACGTTGCACAGGCCCAGTTGGCGCACATGCGCCGGGCAGACCTGCAGGTGGCGGAACAACAGGCCGAGCACATGGCGGTCCAGCGCCACGGCCATGCCATAGCGCTCCACCGCCGGCATGAACTGGCCCGGCAGGTGCAGCGCGCCGTCGGCATCGCGCATGCGCACCAGCACCTCGTAATGCAGGTAGCCGGGATCGCCGACCTTGGCGATGCGCTGGGCATACAGCAGCATGCGGTTCTCGGCCATGGCCCGGCTCACCCGCTGCAGGCGTTCGGCCTCGTGCCGGCGTTCGTCCAGCGCGAGGCGGTCCTCGTTGAAACAGTGCACGCGGTTGCGGCCGGCCTGCTTGGCTGCATAGCAGGCGCTGTCGGCGGCGCTCATCAGCCAGTTCACGTCGGGCGCATCGGCGGTCACTTCCACCACGCCGATGCTGCAGCTCAGCTGCGGGCTGCCCTCGCTGATCGGGAACGTGGCCTGCCCCAGATTGCGGACCAGCCGCTGCAGCACCCGCTTGGCCTCGTCCTGGCTGGCCCGGCCGAGGAACACCGCGAATTCGTCGGCGCCCAGCCGCCCAACCCAGTCACCGTCGCGCACCGCGCCCACCAGATACTCGGCGAAGCCACGCAGCATCTGGTCACCCGCGGCGTGGCCGAAGCTGTCGTTGACCAGCTTGAAGTGGTCCAGGTTGATGTAGCACAACGAATGCGTGCCGCCCTCCGAGCGGACCTGCAGCAGCGCGCGTTCCAGCAGCCGCTCGATCTCGCGGCGGTTGATCAGTCCGGTGAGCGGATCGTGGCTGGCGTGGTGCTCGATCTCGCGGGCCAGCGCATGGTTCTGGCTGACATCCTCGATGATGGAGAACACCGACAGCCGGCCGCCGGCACTGCGCACGGCGGTGCCGCTCCAGCGGCCCCAGACCAGGCTGCCGTCGCGGCGGCGGAAGCGCAGTTCGCCCGGCCGCAGCTGGCGATCCCAGTCGATGCGGCCGTCAGCGTCCAGCACCAGCTCGCCGTCCATCAGCAGGTCGCCGAGGGCCATCTGCTGCAGCACATCGCGGCGGTAGTCGAGGATGTCAGCCATGGCCTGGTTGGCCTCCATCACCCGCCCGGCCGCATCCAGCTTCAGCATGCCCACGTTGGCCTGATAGAAGGCCGCGCGGAAGCGGCTTTCGTGCTCGGTCAGGTCCGTGCCGACACGGCGCGCCAGGGCTATCGCCATCAGGGTGATGACCAGTACCGAGAAGCCGCCGACGATCAGGGTAGCGATGCGCACCGTATGTGCCATGCGCAGCAGGGCCTTGGAAAATGCTTCGGCCTGCGATTGCAGCTGCAGGTCCACGTCGTGCACGCGCTGCATGTAGTGGTTGCGCACGCGGGGCTGCTGCAGTGATTGCGGCGGCACCCTGTCAAGTTCGTCGATCAGCGCCTGCATGGCCAGCAGGTGCGTGTCGGTCTGCCGCCACAATCGGGTGGCTTCACTGAACTCGCCGAGGTCGCGTGCGTAACGGAACGAAAAAATAAGCCGCGAGACCTCCTCGCGTGCGTTGCCGCCGCGCAGGAAGCCCTCGCGGGCCTTTGCCAGGTCCGGCTCGGGCTGTTCCAGTGCCAGGCGCGCATGCAGATCGCCCAGCGGAACCTGCAGGGCGCGCCGGGCATCGTCCAGATCATGCGCATCGCCGCGTGCCAGATAACGGCTGAGCGCGGCGGTGGCATCCTGCTGACCACGCGACCAGTGCCCCTGGCCCGCAATCCAGGCAGTGGACGCCGCCTGCAGTTCCTGGATCAACGCGGACAGGCCGACCAGTCCGATCGCCATGCCCGTCAGAAGTACGAACCGCACCCACAGACCACGGGTCATCGGAACCCGCCGCTGATGCTGCTCCTTGCCTCTACCCATCCCGGATTCCCCCGAATGTGCCGTGACAGCCTCCTTGATCAACCATGTCAGCCTATGGCCGCCCGTGTGTGGACCATGCGAAGCCGGGCCACGGCAAGGGGACGGAGGGGATGGAATGGATTCAATCCCCTCCGTCCCCCTTTTGTGGCCCGAAACGAACAACGCCAGCCCGGGGGCTGGCGTTGTTCAGGCACATCGCGGCGGATCAGTAGCTGCGCGGGCCGCGCGGCTTGAAGCCGTCACGACGCGGCGGACGGCTGTCGCGGTCACCGCCGCGGTCGCCACCCGGACCACCATGGCCACCCGGGCCGCCCGGACCACCACGGCGCGGACCGCCTGGACCGCCCGGACCACGCTTGTCGAAGCGCGGCTTGAACGGACGCGGTGCCGGGTTGGTGTCTTCACCCGGGGCCAGCGCCCGCATCTGCAGCTGCTGGCCGGACACCCACACCTTCTGCAGGTGCGAGAGCACGTCCTGCGGCATCTGCGCCGGCAGGTCCAGCAGCGAGAAGTCGTCATGGATGTCGATGCGGCCGATGAAACGGCTTTCCAGACCGGCCTCGTTGGCGATGGCGCCGACGATGTTGGCCGGCTTCACGCCGTGCTGGTGGCCAACCGAGATGCGGTAGGTCTCCATGCCCTGCTCCGGCGCACCGCGCGGCGGCACATCACGACGCGGACGCTGCTCGAAGCCACCCTCACCATCTTCACGGCGCGGGCCACGTTCGAAGCGCGGGCCACGCTCGTTGCGGTCGCCACGGTCGGCACGCTCCGGGCGTTCGAAGCGTTCACGCGGCGCACGCTCTTCACGCGGGGCGCGCACCGGCGGCTGCAGCAGGAACGGAGTATCGCCCTGCAGCATCTTGGCCAGGGCAGCAGCCACTTCGATGGCCGGCACGTTCTGCTCGTTCTCGAAGCGTTCCAGCAGCTGGCGGTAGAAGTCCAGGCCGCCGGCACCGAGGGTTTCGCTGATGCGCGAGGTGAACTTGTTGATGCGGGTGTCGTTGACCGCTTCCACGCTCGGCAGCTGCATTTCTTCGATCGGCTGGCGGGTGGCGCGCTCGATCTGGCGCAGCATGCCCTTCTCGCGCGGGGTGGCGAACAGGATCGCCTCGCCGCTGCGGCCGGCACGGCCGGTACGGCCGATGCGGTGCACGTAGCTTTCGGTGTCGTACGGGATGTCGTAGTTCAGCACGTGGCTGATGCGCTCCACGTCCAGGCCGCGGGCGGCCACGTCGGTGGCCACCAGGATGTCCAGCTTGCCTTCCTTCAGCATGGCAATGGTGCGCTCACGCTGGGCCTGCTGCATGTCGCCGTTGATGGCGGCAGCGGCCAGGCCACGGGCCTGCAGCTTGCCGGCCAGTTCCTCGGTGCCGGCCTTGGTGCGGGCGAAGATGATCATCGCGTCGAACGGCTCGACTTCCAGGATGCGGGTCAGCGCGTCCAGCTTGTGCATGCCGCTCACCCACCAGTAGCGCTGGCGGATGTTGGCCGAGGTGGTGGTCTTGGCCTGGATGGTGACTTCAACCGGATCCTGCAGGTAGGTCTGGGCGATGCGACGGATCTGCGGCGGCATGGTGGCCGAGAACAGCGCCACTTGGCGCTGCTCCGGAAGCTTCTTCAGCACGGCTTCGACGTCGTCGATGAAGCCCATGCGCAGCATTTCATCGGCTTCGTCCAGCACCAGGGTCTTCAGCTCGGACAGGTCGAGGGTGCTGCGCTCCAGGTGGTCGATCACGCGGCCGGGGGTACCGACCACGATGTGCACGCCGCGGCGCAGGGCCGACAGCTGCTGGCCGTAGGGCTGGCCGCCGTACACCGGCAGCACGCGGAAGCCGGGGATCTTCGACGAATAGGACTGGAAGGCCTCGGCGACCTGGATGGCCAGCTCGCGGGTCGGCGCCAGGATCAGGGCCTGGGGCTTGATCTGCTGCAGGTCGATGTTGGACAGTACCGGCAGGGCGAAAGCGGCTGTCTTGCCGGTACCGGTCTGCGCCTGGCCCAGCACGTCGCGGCCTTCCAGCATCGCCGGGATGGTGGCGGCCTGGATCGGCGACGGGGTTTCATAGCCGATGGCGCTGACGGCCTGCATCACAGGTTCGGACAGGCCGAGCTGCGCGAACTGCAACGGCGCCGGGGTCGGCGTCTGGGAATCTTGGGACATGGGGAACTCCAAAGGCACGGCCATCTGCATGGCAGTGCGATAAAAAAGGGATGGTCCGCGCTTTGGGCGCCCTTCTTATCGCGTGCCCTGGCGCTGCTCGGTCGGAGGAGATTTCACTCACTCAGAGCGGAATGATACCGCACTCTCCCTGAACCATGCGTACAGGAAACCATTCGCATCCCCTTCCGGGTCGCGCTGGCGCACAATACGCGCCCTTCCCGCCCGCTTTCCAAGGATACCCCACCATGCAGATCCTCGAATTCGACCTCGACGGCGAGTACGTCGAACTCAAGCAGCTGCTCAAGCTGGCCGACCTGGTCACCAGCGGCGGCGAGGCCAAGATGGTCATCAGCGAGGGTCAGGTGCGGGTCGATGGCGAGGTCGAGCTGCGCAAGGCCTGCAAGATCCGCGCAGGCCAGGTGGTTGAATTCGCCGACAGCCAGATCCGGGTGCTGGCCGCCGGCTGATCCAGGCACGCCCAGCCGGCTCAGGCCACCCGCTGGGTCAGGTGCGCGGCGATCAGCTGCCGGAACGGCGCGACGCCCTGCGCCACCCGCAGCCCGGCCGCGCGCAGGAGGCGTGCCGGCCGCCGATCGTCCGTGTACAGGCTGGCAATGGCGTTGGTGGCCTCGTACAGCGGTCGCGACGCCAGCCGGTGACCGCGCTGGTATCGCGCCAGCATGCCGGTCGCGGCAATGTCCGCGCCCCGTTGCTGCTGCGCCAGGATGCCCTGCGCCAGCCGTTGTGCACTGGCCAGGCCCAGATTGAAGCCATGCGCGGTGACCGGGTGCATGCCCACCGCGGCATCACCGATCAGCGCCGAGCGCCCGCCGATGAACTGATGCGCGTACACCCCCACCAGCGGATAGGCCTTGGGCGTGGCCACCGGCTGCATCTGCCCCAGGCGATGCTCGAAGCACGCGGTGATGGCCTCGCCGAAGCCCACCTCGTCCATCGCCAGCAGCTCCTCGATCTGCCGCGGCGGCAGGGTGATGACCGCCGAGGCCTGGCCTTCGTTGAGCGGCAGCAGCGCCATCGTGCGGCCATAGCCGAACCATTCCCAAGCGGCGTGATGGTGGTCGCGCTCGACCTGCATGCGGCAGACCAGCATCGACTTGCCGAAGTCACGCATCTGCGCGCCGATGCCGAGCATGCGGCGGGTGGGGGAGAAGCGGCTGTCGGCGGCGACAAGCAGGCGGGCATGCAGTTCGCTGCCGTCATCCAGCGTGACCACCTGGCCCTGCGCGTCGGCCTGCACGGCCAGCACCTTGCGGCCGTCGAACAGCTCCAGCCCGGTCTGGCCCTGCACCGCCTCCCAGGCGGCGCGGCGGATCAGGTGGTTGGGCACCAGCCAGCCGAGCGGCTGGCCATCGCGCTGGCCACTGGCGAAGGTCAGCGCAAACGGCGATGCGCCGTTCAACACCCGCGCATCGCGCAGCTCGGAAATTTCCGCTTCGGGCAGGCGCTGCCACAGGCCCAGCTGTTCCAGGCTCTGTCGAGACGCATGGGTCAGGGCAATCTCGCGGCCATCGAAGGCCGCCTGGGCCAGCGCCTCGCGCGGCTGCACCTCGACCAGGCCGACCTGCAGACCGCTGCCAGCCAGCGCACGCGCAAAGCACAGGCCCGCTGGGCCCGCACCGACCACCACCACGTCCATCCTGCACATCCGCGCCTCCTGCCGTTGATTCCAGTCGGGCCCAGAATAGCGCCAGGCGCATGACTGGCCATGATCTGGATCAGGCCCGCACCTGCCTCAGAGCAGTGCGAATACCAGCTTGAAGATCGACACGACCGAGACGACCCAGACCAGACTGCGCACGTAGGGCACGCCGGCCGCGTACAGCGGCAGGTAGACCACCCGCGCCCAGAAATAGACCTGCGCGGCCAGCACAGTGGTCTCGTTGCTGCGCCCGGCCACCACCACCGCGATCGCGGCGGCAGCGAAAAACGGGAACGTTTCGAAGAAGTTGGCCTGCGCCCGCTTCAGCCTTCCCGCCAGCGGGCTCAATGGCACGTCGGGCGCATCGCGCGCCGACGCGTTCCACTTCATCCCGCGCTCGTGGGTGACCACGGCCGAAGCGGCGAAGATGTACACAAAGCCGAGCAGCATCGCCCAGGCCAGCAGGGTCAATTCAGTGGCCATCGATGTTCTCCGTCAGGGTGCGGACGCGCGCAGGCTGTAACCGGCCAGGCGCCAGGTCTGGTCCTCGTCGAAACGGAACGACACCAGTTCGCGCACCGGCTGCGCGCTGTTGGCGAAGCGGGTCGGGAAGCTGACGTTGATGTACAGGCCTTCCGGCACGGCGGCGCCGGCGGCGTACTTGACCCGGGTGATGGTCGGCTGGCCGCGGCCGTTCATGGTGCCCAGACGGGTGCGATCGGCGGCCAGCTGGCTGACGAACGCCGCCTTGGGCACCGCGCGGCGGGCCACGGCCGAGGCACCGTCCCACAGCTCACCGGCACGGTTGCTGTCCACCAGCTGGGCGGCCTTCAGTGCCGCAGCGCTCATGTCCGCATCCTGCTTCTGCACCTGTGCCTGCTGCGCAGCGGTCAGGGCCGGGGTCGCCGGCGCCGGGCGTGAGGGGGACGGTGCGGGCGTGGCCGGTGCCGGGGCTTGCGCCAGCGCGATCAACGGCAGCAGGGACAACAGCAGGAACTTCGGCAAACACACGCGCTTCATGGACACCGCCGGTTCGAGGGTAAGAACCGCAGTCTACTTCAGACCGGTGAGTACGCCGTCAGCGCGCGGGGGCGCTGGCTTCCACGGCCGCGGCATCACCCTGCGCGGCCGGCGCGGCCCCTTCGGCGGCCGGTTGTTCGGCCACCGGCGGCTTCTCCGGCGGGGCCGGCGGCAGGGTCGCCACATCGATTTCCGAGAGCGGGCTCTCTTCCGGGCACACCTCATCGGGGAAGCCGAAGCGCTGCTTCAGCGCCTGGCCGCAGCTGTTGATAGATTCCATGTCCGCGCCTTCGTGCTTGCACTGCTGGTCGAAGGCCACCAGGAAGGCATCCTTGCGCTGCACGAAATCATCGCCGCAGGCACGCATCTGCTTGATCCGTTCGAGGTCGTCCTGCACCGCGTTGGTCCCGTCCAGGCCGTACTGGCGCAGCTCGTCGGGGGTAAGCAGGCGCAGGCTGCGGTTGGGCACGGTCATCATCAGGTCGGCCACGCCCACCGCCACGCCGTTGCGCTGCAGGTAATCCTTCACGTTGTCGTAGACCTCGTGCAGCTCGCGGTTGAGCTCGGCGCGCGAGGTAGCCTTGGAACTGATGCGCATCATGCGATGGATGCCGACCTTGCCCGACAGCAGCCGGTTGTCGCCGGCCGCGAGCACGAACACACAGGCGCTGTGGCAGATGGAACCCTCGCGCACCCAGATGGTCCAGCCTGACTCACCGATGCTGTCGCCGGCGACGATGGCCGATTCAACCTGGCCGCCGCTGGAATCGAGATCGAGGATGCGCTTGTGGATCTTCAACGCATCGGCCACCACCGCCAGCCGCCACATCATTTCGGCGAAGCCGGGGTTGATCTTGCCCTGGTAGCGCACGCGCAGCAGCCCGCGTTCGACGCACGGCTGCATGGCCTGCTCGATCTGTTCGCGCTGCAGGCCTTCCAGTTCAACGCCGTCCCCGCCATCGGCGGCATAGTCGGTACCGCAGCTGACCCAGGCCTGGCCGTTCTCCAGCTGCGCCTGCGGCCACGGCCGATCCGCCCTGCTGCGCGGCGGCGCCACCGGCGGCGGCGGCGCATCGGCCGCATTGATCGACACCATGTTCTCGCCATCGCTGGCCGGCGCCCGCGTGGCCTTGTCGGCGGCAGTGACGTTGCCAGGGTTCTCCAGCCGGCTGCAGCCCGTCAGGGCCAGGCACAACAGGGGCAACCAGCGGAATCTGACGGACATCGGGCAACCGGGCTTTATGAGGACAAGGCCTGCAGTCTACCCGTCCCCGCCGCGCATTCAGCGCGCGCCACTGAACCCCTTCTGACCCTGGGGGGGGAAAGCGTGCCGACCAACGGTCGGCACCTACCGACAGCAGAAGCGTGCCGACCAGCGGTCGGCACCCACCAACAGCCGCAGGAAACTGTCGAAGGCGGGGTGGGTCCGGTGGCAGGGGCGTGAGCCGCATGGATACGGCGACCGAGCTTACATGGACGTACTTGCAGCGCCCCCTGCCCCCGGCCCCGCCCCGCCTACCCCCAGGAAGCCCGCTTTTGACTTGGACGTTGACGTGGACCTTGCGGGTGCAGGGCTGCAAGCCCTGCCTAAACCCCCACCAACATCCATGTCCGAATCCGGCGAGTATCTCCCCCCGCCCCGCCCTAGACTGGCGCCATGGACACCGCCCCCACCCTCGACCACGCCGCCTGCGACCGCGCCCGCCTGGCCCGTGACGCGCGCTTCGATGGCGTGTTCTTCACCGCCGTGCGCAGCACCGGCATCTATTGCCGCCCCGTCTGCCCGGCACCGCCGCCGAAGCCGCGCAACATCAGCTACTACCCGACCGCCGCCGCCGCTGCCGCCGCGGGCTACCGGCCGTGCCTGCGCTGCCGCCCCGAACTCGCTCCGCAGGCACAGCAGGCCCTGGCCGGGCAGACCGTGCAGCGCGCCCTGGCGCTCATCCATGCTGGCTCCCTGCAGGACCAGGCCGTGGCAGAACTCGGCGCGAAACTGGGCGTGAGCGCACGCCAGCTGCAGCGTCTGTTCGTCGAACACCTGGGCGCCACGCCGGGGCAGATCCACGCCACCCATCGCCTGCTGCTGGCCAAGCAGCTGCTGACCGAAACCACCCTGCCGGTCACCGACGTTGCCCTGGCCGCCGGCTACAACAGCGTGCGTCGCTTCAACACCGCCTTCCTGCAAGGCTGCGGCATGGCACCGACCGCGCTGCGCCGCCAGCACACCCCCTCGGCCGCCGACGATGGCAGCCTGGTGCTGCGCCTGGGCTATCGCCCGCCGCTGGATTTCCCGCGCATGCTCGCCTTCCTGCGCAAGCGCAGCCTGCCGGGCATCGAACTGATCGGCGAAGACAGCTACCAGCGCGTGCTCGGCACGCCCGAGCGCCCCTCCCTGCTACGGGTGACCGCCGACCCCAAGCGTCCAGAACTGCGCCTGCAGCTGGGCGCGGTCGATCCGCGGCTGATTCCGGACATCGTGCGCCGCGTGCGCCGGGTGTTCGACCTCGATGCCGACCTGCAGCAGGTGCACGCTGCCCTGGCCGAGGAACCGCTGCTGTCGCGCGGCATCGCCGAGCGGCCCGGCCTGCGCGTCCCCGGTGGCTGGGATGGTTTTGAAGTGGCCGTGCGCGCGGTGCTGGGCCAGCAAGTGACTGTCGCCGCGGCCACCACCTTCGCGCGTCGCCTGGTCGATGCGTGGGGCGCGCACCTGCCCGGCATGCCCGCCGAGTTCGACCGCCAGTTCCCAGCACCGGAGGTGCTGGCCGAGGCACCGCTGGAATCGATCGGCCTGCCGCGCACGCGTGCGGGCACCGTGCGGGCGCTGGCGACAGCCTGTGCCAGTGGTGAACTGGATTTCGGCCCCGGCCAGGCGCTGGAGGATTTCGTCGCCCGCTGCGTGGCCCTGCCCGGTATCGGGCCATGGACGGCGCAGTACATCGCCCTGCGTGGCCTGGGCCAACCCGATGCCTTCCCCGCTGGTGACCTGGTGCTGCAGCAGGTGCTCGGCCATGCGCAGGGCCAGCGCCTGAGCGAACGTGCCACCGAAGCACGTTCGCAACCCTGGCGGCCTTGGCGCGCCTATGCGGTGCTGCACCTGTGGCACCTGTCCGGCACGTTTGTTGGAGAACCGACATGACCCTGTTGTTCGATCGTTTCGACAGCCCGATCGGCGAGCTGACCATCGCCGGTGACGAACGTGGCCTGGCCCACGTGCTGTTCCCGGAAAACCGCCATCCGGCACGTGGCCGCGGCGACTGGCTGTATTCACCGGATGCGCTGCCGGCGGCGCGCGAGCAGCTGCTGCAGTTCCTGCACGGTGAGCGCAGCACCTTCGATCTGCTGCTGGCACCGCAGGGCACGCCGTTCCAGCTGCGGGTCTGGCATGCATTGGCGCTGATTCCGTTCGGGCGGACCTGGAGTTACCTGCAGCTGGCGCAGCATCTGGGCCAGCCGACGGCGACGCGTGCGGTGGGCGCGGCGAATGGGCGCAATCCGTTGCCGATCATCCTGCCGTGCCATCGGGTGATTGGCAGCAATGGTGCATTGACCGGGTTTGGGGGTGGGTTGGAGACCAAGGCGGCGCTGCTGCGGCTGGAGCAGCGGCAGGCACCGCTGTTTGCCTGAGGGTTTTGGGAGTTCCGGCGGGGCTGCGCCCTGCGCCCGCAGTAGTGCCGGCCGCTGGCCGGCAATCTCAAGATCAAGAGCGGCATTCCGTGGACTGGCGGGTTCACGCGGCTGTTGGTGGGTGCCGACCGTTGGTCGGCACATCTGTCGGATATCGAATGCTTCATCCACGCATGGCGTGGATCTACTGGGACACGCGGCTGTTGGTGGGCGCCGACCTTGGTCGACACGCGCGGCAGCGCGCCGTGTCTTGGGTGCGTCATTGCGCACGCTTATCATGTCGCGATGACTTCCGTACGCCTGACCTGCTCGCTGGCGTTGCTGCTGCCCCTGGCGGCCTGCACGACCACGCCTTCTTCGTCCGCGCCGGTTGCGCGCGCCGACGCGCCGCCGCCGAAACTGCTGCTGATCTCCATCGATGGCCTGCGTGCCGATGCGCTGGACCGGGGGCTCACTCCGAACCTGCAGCGCATCATCGATGGCGGCGTGCGTGCGCGCTGGATGACGCCTTCCTATCCGTCGCTGACCTTCCCCAACCACTACACCATCGTTACTGGCCTGCGCCCGGACCATCATGGCATCGTCAACAACAGCATGGACGATGCCCAGCTGGGCCGCTTCAGCCTGGGTGACCGCGATGCGGTGACCGACAGTGGCTGGTGGGGCGGCGAGCCGATCTGGGTCGGTGCCGAGAAGGTCGGCGTGCGCACCGCGACCACGTCCTGGCCGGGCAGCGAAGCCGAGATCGACGGGACCCGCCCCAGCCAGTGGCAGGTCTACAACAGCAAGGAACCGCTGCAGCAACGCGCGCGTACCGTGCTGGAATGGCTGGCGCAGACCGATGCCGATGCACCACGGTTGACCACCCTGTACATGGAAAACGTCGACAAGGCCGGCCACAACCATGGCCCCGATTCGACCGAGTACCGCGATGCGATCGTGCAGGCGGACGAGATCGTCGGCCAGGTACTGGATGGCCTGGAAGCCGAGGGCCTGGCGGCCACCACCAACGTCATCGTGGTCTCCGACCACGGCATGGCCAGCGTGGCCGAGGACCATGTGGTGTCCACCGAGTCGATGGCCGATCCGTCCATCGCCCGCAACGTCAGCCAGGGCCAGTCGGTCGGTTTCGCGCCGGTGGCCGGCCGCGAGGCACAGGCCGAGCGCGCCCTGCTCGGTCGCCACGCCCACTACGAATGCTGGAAGAAGGAATCGCTGCCGGCCCGCTGGCACTACGGTTCGCACCCGCGCGTGCCGCCCATCGTCTGCCAGATGGATGAGGGCTGGGACGCACTGCATGCCGAGCGGATCGGCACGCGCGCGCACCAGGATCGTGGCTCGCACGGCTATGACAATGCCCTGCCCTCGATGCGCGCCGTGTTCGTCGCGCGCGGTCCCTCGTTCCGCCAGGGGCTGGTGATCGATGGCTTCGACAACGTCGACGTCTATCCGCTGCTGGCGCAGCTGCTGCAGGTGCCGGCCGCACCGAACGATGGCAACGCCGGGACGCTGCAGGAAACATTGCGTTGATTCCAACGGCCGCCGGGGGCGGTGAGGTAGCGCCGGGCCATGCCCGGCGAGCGCAGCGGCAGGAATGCCGGGCACAAAAAAAACGCGGCGCCAGGCGCCGCGTTTTTCTTTGGACCACGTACCCGGCCGGATCAGGCCTTGGCAGCAGCCTTCTTCGCCACGGCCTTCTTGGCCGGAGCCTTGGCCACGGTCTTCTTGGCAACCGGGGCACCGGCGCCTACAGCGACCTTGCTCGCGGTGTGCGAACGGGCATTGCCGTAGCTGGCGTTGTAGCGCTTGCCCTTGGCGGTCTTGCGGTCACCCTTACCCATGTCTTCAACTCCTAAAGTGTGAAATCTGGTTACCCCGTGCTGACACGGGTTCGGCGGGGCCGTCTTGCTGGACGCCCCCGCGCACGATCAGAAATCCTAACACGACGCGCCTAGTGCGCGCAGCTGGCGTCGTGGACGTGGACGTGGTTCAGCCGCAGGTTGACCAGGTGGGCCACACCCACCAGCAGGCCGCCGAAGGTCATCACCACCGCATGCGGCACGGCATTGTGGTGCAGCGCGTCGACCAGCACGCCCGCCCACAGGGCGACCAGGCCCGGCAGCAGGAAAGCCAGCGCGCGCAGGGCGCCATGGCGGCGGTAGCCCATGACCAGGCTGAACAGGCCAAGCAGGGTCACGAACACCACCAGGGTCATTTCCACGCCGTCGCTCAGCCAGAACGAGAGGCCCAGCGAAGGGGCGATCGCCAGCAGCACCGGGATCACCGCGCAGTGCACGGCGCACAGCATCGAACCGGTGGCGCCGAAGCGGTCGAGCAGGCGGCGGAAGGAGGAGGACGGGGACATGACTTCCAGCAGGGTCGGCGAATCGTTATGGAATAATATAACATCCGTCCCCGACCCGCACGGTTTCCCTCCCCCTGTCCCACGACGGGATACGTGCGCCACCCGATTGATACAATGTAACAAAGGAAGCACCGGATGCCCTCTCACCACCCACGTTTCAATCCGCATTCCCTGGCCCTGGCCCTCGCCGCCCTGCTGCCGTCGGCTGCTTTTGCCGCCGCCGACCAGGATACCCATCGTGACCGCCACCTGACCGAGCTGTCGTCGGTGCAGGTCACCGCCTCGCCGCTGCAGGGCGATGCCGAGTCGCTGGCCCGCCCGGTGGACGTGCTGGCCGGCGAGCGCCTGGACGAGCAGAAGGCCGGCACCCTGGGTGACACTGTGGCCAAGCTGCCCGGCGTGCAGAGCACCTTCTTCGGCCCCGGCGTCGGCCGCCCGATCATCCGTGGCCAGGAAGGCCCGCGCGTGGCCGTGCTGTCCAACGGCATGGGCAACATGGATGCCTCCACCGTCAGCGCCGACCACGCCACCAGCATCGAGCCGTTCCTGGCGGACCAGATCGAAGTGCTGAAGGGCCCGGCTACCCTGCTGTTCGGCAGTGGCGCCATCGGCGGCGCAGTGAACGTGGTCGATGGCCGCATCGCCCGCGAGCTGCCGGACCGTCCGCTCAGCGGCCGTGCCGAAGTGCGTGGCAACTCGGTCAACGACGAGCGCAGCGGCATGTTCCGCCTCGACGGCGTCAGCGGCAACGTCGTGCTGCATGTCGACGGCCTGGTGCGCAACGGCGATGACTACCGCATCCCCGGCTACGCGGTGATCGACAGCCTGGAAGACCACCACGACGACCACGACCACGCAGGCGAGGAAGGCGAAGAGCCGCGCCGCGGCCGCCTGGACAACAGCTCCATCCGTACCCGCGCTGGTGGCGTCGGTGCCACCTGGCTGGGCGAAGGTGGTTACCTCGGCGTGTCGGCCAGCACCTACCGCACCAACTACGGCATTCCCAACGGCGCCCACGTGCATGCCGATGGCGATGACCACGACCATGACCACGACCATGGCGACGAGGAGGAGGAAGGCGACGAGCATGACGTCCGCATCGACATGGTGCAGAACCGCTTCGAGACCAAGGCCGGCATCTACAACCCGGTCTCGTTCCTGAAGAACGTCAACGCACGCGTGGCCTACACCGATTACGAACACGTGGAGCTGGAAGCCGGCACGCCGTCCACCCGCTTCACCAACCGTGGCATCGAAACCCGCCTGGAAGCCGTGCAGCAGCAGATCGGCGGCTGGGACGGCGCGTTCGGCGTGCAGTTCGGCAACAGCGATTTCGGCGCCATCGGCGAAGAAGCGTTCGTACCGAACACCAACACGAAAAACGCCGGCCTGTTCGTGCTGCAGGAAAAGCAGTTCGGCCCGTTCAAGCTGGAACTGGGTGGCCGCCACGACCAGGTGAAGCTGGACCCGACCGGTGATTACCGCCGCCGCAGGTTCGACGCCACCAACCTTTCCGCCGCCGGTATCTGGAAGCTCAACGATGCGGTCGACCTGCGCATCGGCGTGGACAGCTCCGAGCGTGCACCGACCAATGAAGAGCTGTACGCGGCCGGTGCCCACATCGCCACCCGTTCGCTGGAAATCGGCGATGCCGACCTGAAGACCGAGCGCGGCCAGCGCGTCGAGCTGGGCATCCACACCCACAGCGACCGCTTGGACTTCTCCGCCGCGATCTACCAGACCAGGTTCAAGGACTTCATCTACCTGGCCGACACCGGCATCACCGAAGGCCTGCCGGTGCGTACCTGGACGCAGCAGGACGCCGTGTTCAAGGGTGCCGAGGCCGAGGCGCTGGTGCACCTGTTCGAAGGCAACGCCGGCGACTGGGACCTGCGCGTGTTCGGTGACTACGTGCAGGCCAAGCTGGATGGCAGCGGCAGCCGCACGCTGGACATCGCCGTGCCGCACGGTGACCACAACCACAACTACAGCGTGGATCTGGCCAACACCGGTTACCTGCCGCGCATCGCCCCGGCCCGCGTCGGCGCCGACCTGCGCTGGGCGAAGGACGGCTGGCGTGCGTCGGTCGGCGCGGTGCGCTACAGCCGTCAGAAGGATGTGGCCCAGAACGAGGAGCCGAGCGACGGCTACACCCTGGTCGATGCGCACTTCGCCTACCGCTGGGACCGCAGCGACAGCAACAGCTACGAGGTGTTCCTGGATGGCAGCAACCTGACCAACCGCGAAGTGCGTCCTCACACCTCGCTGCTGCGTGACTACTCGCCGCTGCCGGGCCGTGGTGTCGCCTTCGGCATCCGCGCGTACTTCTGATCGGTCATCCACGCATTTGGGGCCATCCACGCATGGCGTGGATCTACTGGTCCCAACCAACCATTTCCTGGCGACGTTCGTCGCCGTTCTCTCCCGGGGGCCTCATGGCCCCCGTTTTTTATGGGTGCGCTCCCACGGGCATTATCTTCACGCCTCATTTACAAAGACGTGCGTAGAGCAACAAACGGACATTCCCGTCATTCACCGTCTCGCCAGCCGGACATTATTGTCCGATAATGAAGCCATGACCACCCAACGTGCCGATGCTGCTGCCCGCCGTGCCCTCATCCTTGATGCCGCCGACCATGTGTTCGGCCAACACGGCGTCACCGCGCCGCTGGACCTGGTGGTCGAACGCGCCCAGGTGGGCCGCGCCACCCTGTACCGCAACTTCCCCGACCGCACCGCGCTGATCCAGGCACTGCTGCAGCGGACCGTTGACCGCATCCGCCGCCAGGTGGAACAGCTGGGCGACCGCGACGACGCCCTGTTCGAGGTCTTCGAAGGCATGGCCCAGCGCATCATCGATTCGCCGGCGCTGGCCGACTATTGGCGCGCGGTGGATTCGGACGTGCCCGCCATGCGCACCGCGCGCGAGACCGTGCGCGACCTGCTGGAAGCACCGATCGCCCGCGCCAAAGCCGCCGGCCTGTGCCGGCCGGACCTGGAAAAGACGGATATTTCACTGATTTCGGGCATGCTGGGCGCAGCCCTGCGCGGCAAGACCCGCGAAGAGCGTGCCCAGCTGGCCGGACGCGCCCTGCAGCTGCTGCGCGGCGGCCTCCAGGGAGCAGCCAACCAGGGGCGCTGATGGTCCAGCCGTATCTCAAGCCGGTTCCGGACTGGGAGGAGCACGAGAAGCCGACCATGCCCGGTTCGGCCTCGATGCCCTGGCACCCCCCGTACCGTCGCGCGGCCTACGCGCTGGTCTCGCTGCTGGTGGCCATCACCGGCGGCCTGGGCAATGCGCTGGTCACCGCCAACCTGCCCTTCCTGCAGGGCCAGCTCGCGCTGACGCCCACCCAGGGCAGCTGGCTGGTGGCGGCCTATGCCATGGTCAATGTCACCGCCAACCTGCTGGCCTTCAAGTTCCGCCAGCAGTACGGCATCCGTCTGTTCGCCGAAATCGGCCTGGGCCTGTATGCGGCGCTGGCGGTGCTGCACTTGTTCGTCGGCAGCTACGAAACCACGCTGCTGACCCGCGCGGCCAGCGGCTTTGCCGGCGCGGCGTGCTCGACGCTGGGCACGCTGTACATGCTGCAGGCGCTGCCGCGGCGCTTCACCGGCAACCTGTTGGTGATTGGTGTCGGCCTGTCCCAGCTGGCGGTGCCCCTCGCTTGGATCGTCTCGCCGGCGCTGGTCGATACCGGCCAGTGGCACCAGCTGTACTCGTTCGAGGCCGGCCTGGCGCTGTGCGCGTTCGCCGCAGTGGTGGTGCTGAAGCTGCCGCCGGGCATTCAGATCAAGGCGTTCGAACCGCTGGACTTCCTCACCTTCGCCCTGCTCGCACCGGCCGTGGCGCTGCTGGTAGTGGTGCTGGCGCAGGGCTACACGCGCTGGTGGTTGAACACGCCGTGGCTGGGCTGGGCCCTGGTCGCTTCGATCGCGCTGGCCACCACCGCACTGGTCATCGAGCACTACCGGCGCAACCCGCTGCTGCAGATCCGCTGGCTTACCACCCTGCCGGTGCTGCACTTCATCGTCGGCGCGTTCCTGCTGCGCTTCCTCACCACCGAACAGTCCTACGGCGTGGTCAACCTGATGCGCACGCTGGGCATGGGCCCGGACCAGATGCGCCCGCTGTTCGTGGTGATCCTGGCCGGGGTGATCGTCGGCATCGCCGGAGCTTCGCTCACCTTCGGGCCGAAGCGGCTGATCGCCCAGCTGCTGATGGCCATCCTGCTGCTGGGCACCGCCGCGTTCTTCGACCAGAGCCGCACCAGCCTGGACCGGCCGCACGACTTCTACATCAGCCAGTTCCTGGCCTCGGTCGGCGCCGGCATGTTCATGGGCCCACTGATCATGCTCGGCATTTCCGCGGCGCTGAAACAGGGTGTGGACCACATGATCACCTTCCTGGTCACCCTGTCGATCACCCAGACCCTGGGTGGCCTGGCCGGTTCGGCGCTGCTGGGCACCTTCCAGCTGCACCGCGAGCAGCTGTATTCCAGCGCGATCACCAGCCAGCTCGATCCGGCCGACCCGGTGGTCGCGCAGCGCCTGCGCATCCAGCAGCAGATCTACGCCGCGCAGATCACCGACCCGGTGCTGCGCAGCGCGCAGGGCGCCGCGCAGCTGGCGACCACGGCCCGCCGCGAAGCGAACGTGCGCGCCTTCAATGATGTGTTCACCCTGAGCGGCTGGCTGGCCATCGGCTTCCTTTGCTGGTTGCTGCTGCTGTCACTGCGTACCGCCGTGCTCAAGCAATGGCGCAAGCACCATCCGTCTCCGCCCACTGCGGCCACCGCCGCCCCGCCCCACTGAGCCCGCCGCCATGCCTCCGCTACCGCCCCGCTCCGACAGCGACGCCCCCGAGAACGTCAGCCCGCCACCGCCGACCGACGCCGCGCCTGCGCCCACGCCTGCCGCGCCGGCGGCGGCACCGAAATACCTCAAGCCCAGCTCACGCAGCGTGGTGGTGATGGTGGTGGTGGCGCTGCTGGGCATCGCGCTGATCCTGCGCGCCTGGAACCTGTGGCCGTTCACCAGCAGCGTGATGGTCACCGACAACGCGTACGTGCGCGGGCAGATCACGGTGATGGCGCCGCAGGTGGCCGGCTATGTCACCGAGGTGCTGGTGAAGGACTTCCAGCACGTGAAGAAGGGCGAGCCGCTGCTGCGCATCGACGACCGCATCTACGCGCAGAAGGTGGCGCAGGCCGAAGCGACGCTGGACAGCGCGCGCGCGGCACTGGCCAACTCGGACCAGTCGCAGGCGCAGAACCGCGCGCAGATCGCGTCGACCCGCGCCACGCTGTCGGCCGGCCAGGCCGAACTGCAGCGCTCGCGCAACGAGGCCAAGCGTTATGAGGAACTGGCCGCGCAGCAGCTGGTCTCGATCAACGACCGTGACAAATTCCGCACCACGCAGGCGTCGGCGCAGGCCAGCGTCCAGCAGGCGCAGGCGCAGATCCGCATCGCCGAGGAAACGCTGGTATCGACCCAGGTGGCGCGCAAGAGCCTGGAGGCGCAGGTGGAAAGCGCGCAGGCGCAGCTGGAACTGGCCCGCATCGACCTGGCCAACACAGTCATCCATGCGCCGCGCGACGGGCAGATCAGCGAGGCCAGCGTGCGCGTGGGCCAGTATGTGGCGGCCGGTTCGCAGCTGCTGTTCCTGGTGCCGGAGGCGCTGTGGGTGGTGGCCAACTACAAGGAAGGCCAGACCTGGCAGATGCGCATCGGCCAGCCGGTGACGTTCTCGGTGGATGCGTTCAATGGCCAGCGCCTGCACGGCCACGTGGAGCAGATCGCGCCGGCCACCGGATCTGAGTTCAGCGTGCTGCGCCCGGACAATGCGAGCGGCAACTTCACCAAAGTGGTGCAGCGGTTGCCGATCCGGATTTCGATCGATCCGGGGCAGGAGCTGGCGGCGCGGCTGCGGCCGGGGATGTCGGTGATCGCGCGGGTGGATACCGCGACCAAGCCGATGGATTAGCGCGCGGACCCGGTAGAGTCGACTGTCAGTCGACTGCTCTGCCGCCTGCCGAAGTGCGCGGCTTCGCCGAGGGCTGCGAACGGCGGAGCCCCTCGTAGCTGATCGTTGCGGCTGGATTGCTGGATGGGCCAGGTGGGTGGGGCAGCCGGGACACGCCGTAAACCCGTCCATGGGGGCTCGTAGGCGCCATCCATGGCGCCTGCGGTCCCGCCTACCCCACCCACCCGGCCACGGACATTTTCCGTGCGCGTCAGCCACGTGAATCAAAGGAATACAATCAAAAGCGGGGGCTGCGGCTCCGCCTTATTTGTAGAGTCGAGCCATGCTCGACTGCTCTATGCCAGGAACAGGCACAAGACATGAAATTCAACGCACTGGCCAAAAAAGCGGCCAAGGGCCCTGCCCCGCTGGAACATGGCGGCAACGTGGAAGTGGAGGATCTGATCCGCTTCGTGCTGGAACACGGTGCAGAAGGCGCGGCCGAAATCGAGCGACTGTGTGCGCTGTACGCGTGGCGCGAGGAATTCCAGTACAACGCCGATGGCACCCACCTTGCGCCGATGGCGCCATGGGCGCAGACATGTGCGGCATTCGGCCACGGCGGCGTGGCGGGGCTGCAGTCGTTGCTGGATGATCCGCGGCGGGCGACCTAAGCGATTGGTGTGCTGGAAGACGTGCGCAGCGAGGCGTCAGTGATGGCGCTGCTGGGGGTTCTGCACGCAGGCGAATTCAGCCAAGGCGATCCGATGTCGGCGCCGTCGCGGGCGCTGTTTGCGTTGAATTCGCTGCTGTCGTTCGACAAGGGCGTTGTGGTGCCGGTAGCCACACAGCAGCCGCTGCTGCGCCTGGTTCAACGCGCGTGGGAACAGGCGCCGACCGCGCAGGGCCGCAACCTGGCGCTGTATGCCGCGCGCGGTGCATCGGTGGCTCAAGCGATGGCGTGGCTGCAGTCGCTGGCGCTGGAGGAGGAAGAGATGGTTGCTGTGCGCAAGGTGGCCTTGAAGCGGCTGCGGCGGCGTCTGTGAAATGGGGTCAGAGCCCTTTGCCTGGGGCAGAGGGATCCGCCCCCCGGTCCTCATGCGGTTCTCAGGATAGTCGACCAACGGTCGACTCTACCCCCGAGGCTGTCAGCCGGCGCAGCGCGCGCAGAGGCCGTGCACTTCCAGGGTCTGCGCCTGCGGCTGGAACCCCAGTTCCTTGGCGCGCTTTTCCAGCTGGGTGACGATCTCGCGGTCTTCCAGTTCCACCGCGCTGTGGCAGCTGTTGCAGATCAGGAACGGCACCGAATGCGCCGCGCTGCTCGGATGGTGGCAGGCCACGAAGGCATTCACCGATTCCAGCTTGTGCACGAACCCGTTCGCCATCAGGAAGTCGAGCGCGCGGTAGACGGTGGGCGGGGCATCCGCGCCCACGCCCTTGCCGTTGCGCACCCACTCCAGCAGCTCATAGGCCTTGACCGGCTTGCCGGCCTCGGCGATCAGCTTGAGCACGTTGGCCCGGATCGGGGTCAGGCGCAGCCCGCGCTCACGCGAGACGCGCTCGACCACCGCCACGAAATCCGATGCGTCGTGGACGTGGTGGTGCGGGGCGGTACAGGCAGAAGCTGGTTTGGCGGGCATGCGCGTTCTCCGGTTCAGGTCTGGGCGGCAGGGCTCAGGCCGTTGCTACCTTGGTGATGGCCACATCGATGCGTTTCAAGGCCTGCTCACGGCCGGCCAGGTACACGGTATGGGAAATGTCAGGACTGACCTGGGTGCCGGTGATGGCCACGCGCAGCGGCTGGGCGACCTTGCCCATGCCCATTTCCAGCGCGGCGGCAGCATCGTGCAAGGCGACGCCGACGGCTTCGGCGGTCCATTCCGGCAGGGCCGCCAGCAGTTCGCGGGCCTTGCCCAGCGGCAGCTCGGCGCCGGCCTTGAAGTGTTTGGCCACGGCCGCATCGTCGTACTCGGTCAGCGGCTGGTACCAGACCACGGCCTTCTCGGCCATTTCCTTCAGGGTCTGCACGCGCTCGCGCAGGGCGATCACCACGTCCACCGGCGCCGGGCCGGCGGCCACGTCCAGGCCCAGCTTTTCCAGCTGGTAGACCAGGTGCGGCACGATGCTGGCCGGCTCCTCGGTCTTCAGGAAGTGCTGGTTGACCCAGCCCAGCTTGGCCATGTCCAGGCGCGAGGCCTTGGAATTGCAGTGGGTCACGTCAAACAGCTCGATCAGCTCCTGGCGGCTGAACAGCTCCTGGTCACCGTGTGACCAGCCCAGGCGGGCCAGGTAGCTCAGCAGCGCGTCGGGCAGGTAGCCGGCGTCCTTGTACTGCATCACGTCGGCCGCGCCGGTGCGCTTGGACAGCTTGGCACCCTGCTCGTCCAGGATCATCGGCATGTGGCCGAACTTCGGCACCGGGGCGCCGATGCCTTCGTACAGGTTGATCTGCCGCGGGGTGTTGTTGATGTGGTCGTCGCCGCGGATGACCTCGGTGATGCCCATGTCCCAGTCGTCCACCACCACCGCGAAGTTGTAGGTGGGATAGCCGTCCGGACGGAAGATGACCATGTCATCCAGCTCGCTGTTGGCGATCTCGATGCGGCCCTTGATCAGGTCGTCGAACACCACGGTGCCGTCGAGCGGGTTCTTGAAGCGGATGACGCGGTTCGGGTCGTCCTTGCGCGGCAGGCCCAGCTCACGCGCGGCGCCGTTGTAGCGCGGCTTTTCCTGCTTGGCCATGGCGGCCTCGCGCATCGCGTCCAGCTCTTCGCGGGTCTCGTAGGCGTAGTACGCCTTGCCGTCGGCCACCAGCTGCTCGGCCACTTCCAGGTAACGGGCGACGCGGTCGGTCTGGTAGATCGGGCCGACGTCGTAGCCCAGGCCCAGCCAGTCCATCGCCTCCAGGATCGCGTCGATCGCGCCCTGGGTGCTGCGTTCACGGTCGGTGTCCTCGATGCGCAGCACGAATTCGCCGCCGCGGTGGCGGGCCTCCAGCCAGCAGTACAGCGCGGTGCGGGCACCGCCGATGTGCAGATAACCGGTGGGGCTGGGGGCGAAGCGGGTGCGGCAGATCATGGAGGGCTCGGGGAACGGGAATCCCGCGATTTTACCACCAGCCCCGGAAAGGCAAGGAGGGGCGGACGCATTCCGCCCCTCCCGCCGGTTTTTCAGGGCTGCGGTTCAGCCTTGCGCGGGAACGACTGCTCGCGCATCGCCGAGTTGTAGGCGAACGAGGCGACGATGGCCGCTGCCTGCTTCAGGTCGTCCGGCTCGGCATGGTCCCAGGTGTCCAGGTGGCTGTGATGGACGTTGGTGAAGTAGTCCAGGCGGTCCTGGATGAACTGGAAGCCCGGCAGGCCGATGCGGTCGAAGCTGATGTGGTCGGTGCTGCCGGTGTTGCGGGTGGCCACGGTGGTGGCGCCCACGTCATGGAACGGGGCCAGCCAGGCTTCGAAGATCGGCATCGCCGCCAGGTTCTCCTGGGCGTAGATGCCCCGGAAGCGGCCGGAGCCGTTGTCCATGTTGAAGTAGACCTGGAACCTGCCGTAATCGCGGGTCTTCTGCAGGGCGCCGGTCGGGTCGCGCAGCGAGGCCGGCAGCGCCTTCTGCGCCGGGTCGGTGGGCTCGGGGAAACGACCGAAGTGCTTGGCCACATAGGCCTGCGAACCGATCAGCCCTTGTTCCTCGCCGCTCCACAACGCCACGCGGATGGTGCGCTTCGGCTTGGCGCCGGTGGCCTTGAGGATGCGCATCGCCTCCATCATCACCGCCACGCCGGCGGCGTTGTCGGCCGCGCCCGTGCCGCTGTGCCAGGAATCCAGGTGGGCGCCGATCATCACCACTTCGTCGGGCTTGCTGCTGCCGCGGATTTCGGCCAGCGTGTTGTAGCCGGGCTGGTCGGCCTCGTCGGTGAAGCGCGCGGCCACGTCCACGCGCAGGCGTACCGGCTGCTTGGCATCCAGCGCGCGCACCAGCGGATTGAAGTGCTCGGCGATCATCGCCAGTTCCGGAATACCCACCGATTCGCCAGCCTTGCGCGAACCGCCACCGGCGACGCGGATGATGCCGTTGTCCCAACTGCTGATGCTGATCGAAGCCAGCGCGCCCTCTTCGACGAAGAAGGCGTTGACCTTGGCGGCCAGCTCCTGGCGTTCCTTGTATTCCTTCACCCGCTTGGCCCGCTCGGCGGCCACGTCCTTGGGCAGGGTGAATTCCTGCAGGCCTTCCAGCGAGGTCGCATCGTGGCGGTGCGAATCGGCCTCGGTACCGCGCTTGTACTCGCGCGCTTCACCCAGCAACAGGATCTTGCCGCGCAGCTTGCCACGGTACTTTTCGATGTCTTCCGGCTTCTTGATGTCCACCTGCACCAGCTCGCCCTCGACCGGGCCACGGGTGCCCGGCGTCCAGGCCTTGGGCAGGGCATGCAGCGGCTGCACGCGGTCGCCCAGCATCTCCACGCTGGCCGAGGTGAACTCCCAACCACGGCCGAAATCATCGAAGGCTTCGTCGTGGACGTTGTCCAGCTTCCATTCGTTGAACTTGCCGCGGGTCCAGGCGTTGGCACGGCCCATCGCCGGCGAATTGGTCAGGCGCGGGCCGATGCGTTCGGTGAGGTAGCTGAAGGTGTCCATCACCTGCGAACGATGGAAGGCCTCCTGGCGGATGCGGCTGACCATGTCCAGGTCCACCGGTTCGCGCTGCTGCGCCATTGCATTGCCACCCATCGCCAGCGCTGCGGCCAGCACACCCCACTTCAACACATCACACCCCTGCCCTTCGGCTCGATCGTCAACCCATCGAGTCTAGCCAGCGGCGGCGCAGCGCCCCCGTCCCATCGGTCATGGACCGCACCGCGCTCCCCCCGCCATGCGTGTCGATCGTGGGCGGTGGCTGCCGTAGATCCACGCCATGCGTGGATGACCTGTGCGCGATCACCCACGCCACCCCAACCACAGCTGCGCGCGCTCCGGCAGCAGCAACAGCCAGTGGCGCTGGTCGATGCTGCTGCAGCCGTACACTGCGGCATGCACTGGCCAATCCGGCGGCAGGCCGTCGATGCCGATATCCGACAGCGCCGCCGCGCCGGCCAGCCATTCCAGCCCTTTCCGCTGCAATCCTTCGCAAGTCATCGCAGCCAGCTGGAAGCGGACCAGGCCGGGGGCGATCCGTGCCCCCGGAAGGGCCGCCAGCACACCATGCGCCCGTAGATCCACGCCATGCGTGGATGCTCTGTGCGCGATCACCCATGCCACCCCAACCACAGCTGCGCGCGCTCCGGCAGCAGCAACAGCCAGTGGCGCTGGTCGATGCTGCTGCAGCCGTACACTGCGGCATGCACCGGCCAATCCGGCGGCAGGCCGTCGATGCCGATCTCCGACAGCGCCGCCGCGCCGGCCTTCCATGGCCGGTAGCGCGGCACCCGCCCGGCCAGCGCGCCGCGTCCCTGCCGCGCGCCGGCCAGCCATTCCAGCCCTTTCCGCTGCAATCCTTCGCAAGTCACCGCAGCCAGCTGGAAGCGGACCAGGCCGGGGGCGATCCGTGCCCCCGGCAGGGCCGCCAGCACACCATGTGCCTGCAGCAGTGCATCCACTTCCAGCAGGGCGGGTAGGCCCTGCCGTGCCCGTTGCCACAATCCCCGGCGCCAGCCCATGGCGTGCTCCTTACTTCAGTTCTGCGCCCAGCGCGTACCAGTCGACCCGGCGGGTCACCCACATCGCCAGCGCCAGGATCACGAACAGCAGCAGCGATCCCATCAGCAGCGCGTTGTTTTCCGAGACCAGCAGGCCATACAGCGCGCCGTACAGCAGGGTCAGCAGCGCGGCGAAGCCGAGGCCGCGCTTCCAATGCCCCAGCACATGGGCCAGGTACACCGCCTGCAGGCCGATGCAGGCCACGGCCGAGACCAGGTAGGCCTTCCAGAAGGTGATGTGCTCGGACAGGCTGATCAGCAGCAGGAAGAAGATCGCCAGCGCCAGGCCGACCATCAGGTACTGCAGCGGGTGGATGCGCAGCGACTTGATCAGTTCGAACAGGATGAAGCCGACGAAGGTCAGCACCACGAACAGGATGCCGTATTTCGAAGCGCGGTCGGCCTGGGTATAGGTGTCGACCGGATCCACCAGCGACACCGTCACCGCCTGCGAGTCCATCGCACCGTCACGGCGCAGCTGCGTCTGTGCATCCGAGGCCAGCGAAGAGACCGCCCACTGCGCGTTGAACCCCTGCGCATCGACGCGTCGCTCATTGGGCAGGAACGCACCGCTGAAGGACGGATGCGGCCAGCGCGAGCGCAGTGCGATCCGGGTGTCATCACCCACCGGCACCACCGAAAGCGCGCGGCTGCCGTCCAGGCGCAGGTCGAGTTCGATGCTGCTGCCGGCCAGGGTGCCGCCGAGGCTCTCGGCGAAACCGACCACCGGCGCGTGCAGGCCACGGCCGACCTCACTGGCCGCGCCAACACCCGGTAGCAAGCGCACCTGTCTGCCGTCCACGCGCAGATCCGGCGTGCCGACCAGGCCACGTGCATCGGACACGCCCAGCACCACGTACGGCTGGCCGTAGCTGCGGCCCGGCTTCACGGGGTAATCGTCGGCCGCGAAGGTCGCCCTCAACTGGCCGTTCCAGCTGTACACCGGTACCTTGAACAGGCCGACCTCGCGCTGGCTCGGCAGCATCTCGCCGCCCACGTCCAGCGAGGCCGGCATCTGCAGCCAGTGGCCTTCGCTCACCTGCTCCTCGATCTTCTTGTTGCCCTTGGCGTCGACCACCTCGACCTGCTGGCGTTCCACCCACGGCACCACCCGTACCGGGCCGACCAGGCGCTGCGCTCCGGCGCGGCTGTCGGCCACCCGCGCGAAAGCCTCGTCGCGGTACGCGCTGCGTTCGTTGATGACGCCGCGGATCATCGTCAGCGGGACCAGCAGCAGCAGGATCAGTCCGCCGACGATGGCGAACCGCAACAGCATCTTCAGGGATTTCATCGTCCGTCCTCGTTGGAGAGGACTGCAGGATGGACGGCGGCAGTGAGCGGGGTTTGTGGCGAATTTGAAGCGAATGTGAAGTCAGCGACGGGCGCGCTGTGCCGGTCCACCCAGCGGCAGCCACAGGCTGGCGACAGTGCCGCCGCCGGGCCGCGGCTCGAGGCTGGCGCGGCCATCGTGCAGGCGCGCCACTTCCTGCACGAACGGCAGGCCAAGGCCGGAACTGCGCCGGCCACTGCCGGGACGCGCCAGCGAATAGAAGCGCTCGAACACCCGGTCACGCGCGTACTCGGGCACACCCGCACCACGGTCGGCCACCTGCAGGCGCATGCCCTGGCCATCGGCCACCGCCTGCAGCTCGACCTCGGCGCCGGGCGCCGAGAACGCCACCGCGTTGTCGATCAGGTTCTGCATCGCCTGCCGGAGCAGATACGCATCGCCGTGCAGGCGCAGGTCGGGCACCGCGCCGATCCGCACCACCACGCCCGCCGCCTGCGCACGCACCTGTGCGGCGGCAGCGGCATCGTCCAGCAGCGTGGCCGGCGCGATCGGGTCGCGGGTCTGCAGCCAGCCGTGCTGTTCCACTTCGGCCAGCGCCAGCAGCTTGTCGATGGTCTCGGTCAGCCGCTCCTGCTGGTCGACGATGCTGCGCGCGAAATGCGCACGGTCGGCATCGGGCATCGGTTCCTGCAGCAGTTCGGCGGCACCGCGGATGGCGGCCAGCGGGCTCTTCATCTCATGGGTCAGCGACTGCACGTACTGCTCGACGTAGGCCTTGCCCTCCAGCTTGCGGCGCATGGTTTCCAGGGCGTGGCCGAGATCGCCGATCTCATCGCGGCGGCGCCGTGGCGGTGGCACCGGCTCGCCCGCGGTAACCGCGCGTGCGTAACGGCTGAGCTGGCCCAGGCCGGTGGTCAGCCACATTGTCACCAGCACGCCGACCAGCGCGGACAGGCCGATCAGCCACGCACCGCGCTCCATGATGGCGCGCTGGCTGGCAGCGATGAACGGATCGATGCTGCGGTTGGGCTGGGCCAGGCTGAGCACGCCGATGAGGGTGTGGCCATCGGCGGGGTCGTAGACCGGCGCGGCCACGTGCATCACCGTGTCGCCCTCGCTGCCGGGCACTTCCGGGCTGGAGCGCGCGCCGTACTCGCCGCGCAGCGTGCGGTAGACATCGTTCCAGCGCGAATTGTCGCGGCCGACGTCGCGGCCCAGCGAATCGTAGATGACGATGCCGCGCGCATCGGTGATGGTTACCCGGTAATCGAGCGAACGCTTGGGGAAGCGCCAGACCATCGCCTTCAGGTCGCGCTGGCGGGCCTTGGCCAGGTTGCGGGTGAAGCTGCCGCTGCCGATCGTGCCGGCCTTGACGTCGGTGGCGGCCATTTCGGCCAGCACGTTGGCCGCATCGACCAGGGTCGATTCCATCGCCTGGCGCACGCCCGGTTTCACTTCGTTGACGAACACCCGCATGACGAAGAACGCGGCGATGCCGGTGATCAGGAAGAAGCCCAGGAACAGCTTCAGTACCAGGCGCATGGCTCAGGTCTCCAGCGCGTAGCCCAGGCCACGATGGGTGCGGATCGGGTCGTCGCTGGCACCGGCGGCGCGCAGCTTGGCGCGCAGCGTCTTGACGTGGGTATCGACGGTGCGGTCGGCACTGTCGGCGCTGCTGTCCCAGCCGCGGTCCATCAGCTGGGCGCGGCTGAGGATGGCGCCGGGGCGCTGCAGCAGCGCCTCCAGCAGGGCGTACTCATAGCGGGTCAGGTCCAGGGTGTTGCCCTGGTAGCGAATGCGGCGGCCTTCGCGGTCGATGGCGAAGGCACCGTGCTCGCGCCAGCCGGGCTCGACCGCCGCCACGGCCGGGGCGGCAGGCGCCACCCGACGCAGCCGGGCGCGTACCCGAGCCACCAGCTCGCGCGGCGAAAAGGGCTTGGCCATGTAGTCGTCGGCACCCAGTTCCAGGCCCAGCACGCGGTCCAGCTCATCGTTGCGGGCGGTCAGGAAGATCACCGGCACCTGCGCCTGCGGCCCCGGCAGAGCGCGCAGCCGGCGGCAGACCTCGAAGCCGCTGAGGTCGGGCAGGCCCACGTCCAGCACCACCACGTCCACATCGCCCTCCTGCAGGCGCTGCAGGGCCTGCCCGCCGAGCAGGCAGTGGCTGGCCGCGTAGCCTTCGCTGCGCAGGGCATACAGCACGGTTTCGGCAATGGCGGCTTCGTCCTCGACTACTAGGACCTGGGCAACGGGGGCTGTCATGGCGCGCAGCATAGCCGCTGCGGCCGCCGCCCCGTACACTGCCGCCCATGAACTATCGCCACGCCTTCCATGCCGGCAACCATGCCGATGTCCTCAAGCACATCGTGCAGCTGGCCCTGATCGACAGCTTCAAGCGCAAGGACAGCCCGTTCTTCGTGCTCGACACCCATGGCGGTGCCGGCCGTTACCTGCTGGCCAGCGAAGAGGGCCGCAAGACCCTGGAGGCCGAAGACGGCATCATGCGCCTGATGGCCCAGCCCAAGCTGCCGGAGGTCATCGAGCGCTACCTGAAGGCCGTGCAGGCCGACAACCCGGTGGGCGCGATGATCACCTACCCGGGCTCGCCGCTGCTGAGTGCCCAGGCCATGCGCGCGCAGGACCGGATGGCAGTCTGTGAGCTGCAGGACGACGAAGCGGCCCAGCTGAAGGCGCTGTTTGCCCACGACAACCGCGTCGGCGTGCACCAGGGCGATGGCTATGCGCTGCTGCGTTCGCAGCTGCCGCCGAAGGTCAACGGCAGCAAGATCGGCCGTGGCCTGGTCCTGATCGACCCGCCGTACGAGGCACAGGATGCCGAGTACCACGCCATCCTGGCCGCCCTGGCCGAGACCCTGGCGCGCTGGCCGCAGGCGACCTGCGCGGTCTGGTTCCCGATCAAGCAGCGCCGCACCATCCTGCATTTTCTGCGAAAGGCCGCCGCCCTGCCGGTGAAATCGGCCATGACCATCGAGTTCCTGGTGCGTCCGGACGACTCACCGCTGCGCCTCAACGGCAGCGGCATGCTGCTGCTCAATGCCCCCTGGCAGTTCGACCGGGTGGTCGGCCCGGCCCTGCCGGCGCTGCGCCAGCACCTGGGCGAGCCGGGTGCCACCACCCGCCTGGATTGGCTCAAGGCCCCCGAATAGGCCACGATCTGCCGTCTTCACGAGGCTGTACGCCCGTGGGCCTTTCGTTCACGGAATGCAGCCCCGGTGATGCCACAATCGATGGACCACCAAGGAATCACCCGGTATGGCCACTCGCAACCGCATGCCGCCCTGGCATGAGATCTTCAAGGCTCCCAGCGGCCACGAGCTGCTGATCCGCCCCATCCGCCCGGAAGACGGCGCGCCGCTGCAGGCCGCCTTCAGCCTCTTCGGGCCGGAAGAAATCCGTGACCGTTTCCTGCAGTCGGTGACCGAGCTTTCGGCGGACACCACCCAGCGCCTGACCCACCCCAACCCCAAGACCGAAATCACTCTGGTGGCCGCCGAGTCGCTGCCTGCCGGTGAAGCGGTGGTTGGCGCGGTCGCGCGTGCCTCGATCATCCCCGGTACCCGTGAAGCCGAATACGCGATCCTGATCAGCCGCTTCCTGATCGGCCAGGGCCTGGGCCGCCAGCTGATGCGCAAGCTGGTGAAGTGGGGCCGCGGCAAGTACCTGGACCGCCTGTATGGCGACGTGGCCGCCGAGAACGAGCCGATGAAACAGCTGGCCGCCTCGCTGGGCTTCAAGCCGGTGCCGCACCCCAATGGCGCCGATGGCCTGGTGCGCATGGTGCTGGAACTGGACAACTGACGTAGCGCCGGGCCATGCCCGGCGAGCGCAGCGGTGACGCGGCATCCGCCGGGCACGGCTCGGCGCTACCAACTGCATCGCGCACACGGTCGCGACAAACCCTTCTGCTAAGATCGGCGGTCCATGTCGCGTACCTCATACCCCGCCCCGCCGTTGCCTCGCGCCGGCCAGCTCCGCGCTTGGTGGCGCGCCCCCGCCTCGCCGACCGCCCTGGCCTGGTATCTGGTCCAGGCCGCGCGCGCGCACGACGCGCCGCTGCTGGTGATCGCCCGTGACAACCACGGCGCCAACCAGCTCGAAGCCGACCTGCAGACCCTGATCGGCACCGATCCGGACCTGCCGGTGGTGGCGTTCCCCGATTGGGAAACGCTGCCCTACGACCGCTTCAGCCCGCACCCGGACATCATTTCGCAGCGCCTGGCCGCCCTGCACCGCCTGCCCACGCTCAAGCGCGGCCTGGTGGTGGTGCCGGTGCAGACGGTGCTGCAGCAGCTGGCCCCGCGCAGCTACGTCATCGGTGGCAGCTTCGACCTGAAGGTCGGCCAGCGCCTGGACCTGGAAGCCGAGAAGCGCCGCCTGGAAAGCGCTGGCTACCGCAACGTCCCGCAGGTGATGGACCCGGGCGATTTCGCCGTGCGTGGTGGCCTGCTCGACGTGTTCCCGATGGGCGCCGACGAGCCGCTGCGGGTGGAGCTGCTGGACGAGGACATCGATTCGATCCGCGCCTTCGATCCGGAAAGCCAGCGCTCGCTGGACAAGGTCGAGGCGGTGCACATGCTGCCCGGCCGCGAAGTGCCGATGGACGATGCCAGCATCGCCCGCGTACTGGGCACGCTGCGCGAGCGCTTCGATGTCGATACCCGGCGCAGCTCGCTGTACCAGGATCTGAAATCCGGGCTGGCCCCGGCCGGCATCGAGTACTACCTGCCGCTGTTCTTCGACCGCACCGCCACCTTGTTCGACTATCTCCCCGCCGGCAGCCTGCCGGTCGTGTGCACCGGTGCGGATGAAGCGGCCGTGGCCTTCTGGGCGCAGACCGCTGACCGTTACGAACAGCGCCGCCACGATGTGGAACGGCCGCTGCTGCCGCCCTCGTCGCTGTACCTGTCGCCGGAACTGCTGCGCGAACGCTTGAACGATGCCGCGCGCATCGAAGTCTGGGCGCCCGAACACGCACGCATCGCCGATGCGCATGCGCTGGGTGACCAGCCGCTGCCGCCACTGCCGGTGGCCGCGCGCGACGCGCCCGCTGGCGACGCACTGAAATCCTTCCTCGGCCACTACCCGGGCCGGGTGCTGATCGCCGCCGATTCACCGGGCCGCCGCGAAGCCCTGCTGGAAGTGCTGCAGGCCGCCGAGCTGAAGCCGCCGGTGGTGGCCGACCTGCCCAGCTTCCTCGCCGACGATGCGCGCTTCGCCATCACCGTGGCGCCGCTGGAAGACGGCTTCGCGCTGGATGAGCCGCCCATCGCGGTGCTCACCGAGCGCCAGCTGTTCCCCGAGCGCGCCGGCAGCACCCGCCGCACGCGCCGTGCCGGCCGCGAGCCGGAAGCCATCATCCGCGACCTCGGTGAGCTGACCGAGGGCGCGCCGATCGTGCACGAAGACCATGGCGTCGGCCGCTACCGTGGCCTGATCGCGATGGACGTCGGCGGCATGCCCGGCGAGTTCCTGGAAATCGAATACGCCAAGGGCGACCGCCTGTACGTGCCGGTGGCCCAGCTGCACCTGATCAGCCGCTATTCGGGTGCCTCGGCGGAAACCGCGCCGCTGCATTCGCTGGGTGGCGAGCAGTGGACCAAGGCCAAGCGCAAGGCGGCCGAGAAGGCGCGCGACGTGGCCGCCGAACTGCTGGAGATCCAGGCCCGCCGCCAGGCACGTGCCGGCCTGGCGCTGCAGGTGGACCGGGCGATGTACGAACCGTTCGCGGCGGGTTTCCCGTTCGAGGAAACCCCCGACCAGCTGGCCGCCATCGACGCGACCCTGCGCGACCTGGCCAGCAGCCAACCGATGGACCGCGTGGTCTGCGGTGACGTCGGCTTCGGCAAGACTGAAGTGGCGGTGCGCGCGGCGTTTGCCGCGGCCAGCGCCGGCAAGCAGGTGGCGGTGCTGGTGCCGACCACGTTGCTGGCCGAACAGCATTACCGCAACTTCCGCGACCGCTTCGCCGATTACCCGCTGAAGGTGGAAGTGCTGTCGCGCTTCAAGAGCACCAAGGAAATCAAGGCCGAACTGGAGAAGGTCGCCGCCGGCACCATCGACGTCATCGTCGGTACCCACCGCCTGCTGCAGCCGGACGTGAAGTTCAAGGACCTGGGCATGGTCATCGTCGATGAGGAGCAGCGTTTCGGCGTGCGCCAGAAGGAGGCACTGAAGGCGCTGCGCGCCAACGTGCACCTGCTGACCCTGACCGCCACGCCGATTCCGCGCACCTTGAACATGGCGATGGCCGGCCTGCGCGACCTGTCGATCATCGCCACCCCGCCGCCGAACCGGCTGGCAGTGCAGACCTTCATCACCCAATGGGACGACGCGCTGCTGCGCGAAGCCTTCCAGCGCGAGCTGGCGCGTGGTGGCCAGCTGTACTTCCTGCACAACGACGTGGAAAGCATCGGCCGCATGCAGCGCGAGCTGTCCGAGCTGGTGCCCGAAGCGCGCATCGGCATCGCCCACGGGCAGATGCCCGAGCGCGAGCTGGAAAAGGTGATGCTGGATTTCCAGAAGCAGCGCTTCAACGTGTTGCTGTCGACCACGATCATCGAATCGGGCATCGACATCCCCAACGCCAACACCATCATCATCAACCGCGCCGACCGCTTCGGCCTGGCCCAGCTGCACCAGCTGCGCGGCCGCGTCGGTCGTTCGCACCACCGTGCGTATGCCTACCTGGTGGCGCCGGACCGTCGCTCGATCACCCCGGATGCGGAAAAGCGCCTGGAAGCGATCGCCTCGATGGACGAACTGGGCGCCGGCTTCACCCTGGCCACGCACGATCTGGAAATCCGTGGCGCCGGCGAACTGCTGGGCGAAGACCAGAGCGGGCAGATGGCCGAAGTGGGTTTCAGCCTGTACACCGAGCTGCTGGAACGCGCGGTGCGCAGCATCAAGCAGGGCAAGCTGCCCGACCTGGATGCCGGCGAGGAAGTGCGTGGCGCCGAAGTGGAACTGCATGTGCCGGCGCTGATCCCGGAAGATTACCTGCCGGACGTGCACACCCGCCTGACCCTGTACAAGCGCATTTCCAGCGCGCGTGACAGCGAGGCGCTGCGCGAGCTGCAGGTGGAGATGATCGACCGCTTCGGCCTGCTGCCGGATGCGGCCAAGCACCTGTTCGCCATTGCCGAACTGAAGCTGCAGGCCAACACCCTGGGCATCCGCAAGCTGGACCTGGGCGAGAACGGCGGCCGCATCGTGTTCGAATCCAAGCCGAACATCGACCCGATGGCGGTGATCCAGCTGATCCAGAAGCAGCCCAACCTGTATGCCATGGAAGGGCGTGACAAGCTGCGCATCAAGCACCCGCTGCCGTTGCCGGAGGACCGCTTCAACGCGGCCCGTGCGCTGCTGCTGACCCTGGCGCTGCGCTGACCCCGGCGCACGCGTTACCCTATGCACCACCCCACCCCATCCGGGCCCGCAGACGCGGGCCTTGTTGTTTCTGCGTGCCAAGGCGGCGCCACCCCCATGCTTGATTCCCACCCTCCCGATCTGCTGCACACCGATGCCTGCCTGGTCGATGCACTATCGATGTCGCTGCAGATGCGCGATGCCTACACCCGCCACCACTGCGACCGCGTCGGCCTGCTCGCGCAGCGCCTGGCCATCCGCTGCGACATGGACAGCGACGGCCGCGCCCACGTCGGCCTGGCCGCGCGCTTCCACGACATGGGCAAGATCGGCATTCCCGATGACGTGCTGCTGAGCCCGCGTCGGCATACCGACGAGGATCGCGCGATCATGCGCGAGCACCCGGTGCGCGGCGAACACATCTTCCTGGCCACCGGCCGCAGCGATGCGGTGCCGGTGGCGCGACTGATCCGCGCCCATCACGAAGCCCACGACGGCAGCGGCTACCCCGATGGCCTGCACGGCGAGTCTATCCCGCTGGGCGCACGCATCCTCACCGTGGTCGACGCCTATGACGCGATGACCAGCGCCCGCCCTTACCGCCAGGCGATGGAGCATGACGCGGTACTGCGCATCCTCGATGAGCAGGCCGGCGGGTTGATTGACCCGTACGTGCTGAGGCGTTTCCGCGACATGCTGGCCGGGTAGGTCGACTGCTCTTCCCACAGACCGCAAAAATGCCGCGCTGCGCGCGATAGTCGACCAACGGTCGACTCTACCTCCCGGCAAGCAATGCAAAACAAAAGGCCCCGCTTTCGCGGGGCCTTCTGCACTCAGACAACCGCGGTGGCGATTACCAGATCACCACGCGCTTGTCGTCGCCGCGCACCATCGCATCACCGGCCTTGCACTGGAACGCAGCGGCGTAGGACGGCATGTTCGACGGTGCACCGTTGGCGCGGAAGTTGGCCGGTGCATGGGGGTCGGTGTTCAGGCGCACGCGCAGCTCGCCATCGGTAAAGTTGCGGCGCCACACGGTGGCCCAGTTCATGAAGAAGCGCTGGTCCTGGCTGTGGCCGTCGACTTCGATGTTGGCCTTCGGGTCTTCCTTCAGCGCCATCTGCAGCGCGTCGTAGGCCACGGTCAGGCCGCCCAGGTCACCGATGTTCTCGCCCAGGGTCAGCTTGCCCTTCACGAACACGCCCGGCACCGACTCATAGCCGTCGAACTGCGCGACCAGCTTGTCGGTACGCTCGGTGAAGGCCTTGCGGTCACCGTCGGTCCACCAGTTGTCGAAGTTGCCGTTGGCGGCAAACTGGCTGCCCGAGTCGTCGTAGCCGTGCATCATCTCGTGGCCGATGACCGCACCGATGCCGCCGTAGTTCAGCGCCGGGTCGGCCTTGGCGTCGAAGAACGGCGCCTGCAGGATGGCTGCCGGGAACACGATCTCGTTCTTGGTGGCGTTGTAGTAGGCATTGACGGTCTGCGGGGTCATGCCCCACTCGGTCTTGTCCACCGGCTTGCCGATCTTGTCCAGCATGTAGCGGTAGTTGAACGCACGCGCTGCCTGCATGTTGCCCAGGTAGCTGTCACCGCTGGTCTGCAGGCCCGCCCAGTCACGCCACTTGTCCGGGTAGCCGATCTTCGGGGTGAAGCTGGCCCACTTTTCAATGGCCTTCTTCCTGGTTTCCTCGCCCATCCACGGCAGCTGCTCCAGGCGCGCCTTCAGCGCCTGCGACAGGTTTTCCACCAGGTGCTGCATGGCGACCTTCGATTCAGCCGGGAACACGGCATCGACATACAGCTGGCCCAGGGCTTCGCCCATGCCGCCGTTCACCGATTCCAGCACGCGCTTCCAGCGCGGCTGCATTTCCTTCTGGCCACGCAGGGTGGTGCCGTAGAAGTCGAAGTTGGCCTTCTCGAACTGGCTGCTCAGATACGGCGAGGCGTCATCCACGGTGTGGAAGCGCAGGTAGGCCTGCCAGGTGCTGGCCGGCACGTCGGCCAGCATCTTGTCCATTTCACCGAAGAAGCCCGGCTGCGCCAGCGAGAACTTCTGCGCGGCCGGCACCTTCAGGGTGTCGAACAACGCGGTCCAGCTGAAGTTCGGGGTCAGCTTGTCGGCGTCGGCAGCACTGAGCGGGTTGTAGCGCTTGGCCGGGTCACGCATTTCGATGCGCGACATCGAGGCCTTGGCCAGGCGGGTCTCGAAGGCCATCACGGCCTTGGCCTGCTCGGCGGCCTGCGCCGCGTCCATGCCCGACAGGGTCAGCACCTGGGCGATGTAGGCCACGTAGGCCTCACGGATCTTCGCCTGCGATTCGTCGAAGTAGTAGCCCTTCTCCGGCAGGCCCAGGCCACCCTGGCCGACGTAGGCGATGACGTTGGCCGAATCCTTGTAGTCGGCATTGCCGAACAGCGAGAACAGCACACCCTTGCCTTCAGCCTGGCTGTCGCGCAGGTACTGGGTGATGGCGGCGGTATCGTTCAGCGCGGCGATCTTGTCCAGCTGCGGCTGCAGCGGTGCCAGGCCGGCGGCCTCGATCTTCGCTTCGTCGTTGCCGGTCTTCCAGATGTCACCGATCTTGGCTTCCACCGAGCCGGCTTTGGCCTGGCTGGCGGCAGCCTGTTCGACCAGCGCGTGCTGCACTTCCAGCGAGCGCTCGCGCAGGATCTCGAAGCTGCCCCAGGTGGTCTGGTCGCCCGGCACCGGGTTGGCCTTCAGCCACTTGCTGTTGACGAAGCCGTTGAGGTCGGTACAGGCGGCGATGGACGGATCCAGGTCGGCGCTGTTGAGCGAGATCAGCGGGGTCTTGATCTGCGACTGATCGAAGGCCGGCTTGGCATCGGCGGTGGCGGCCGGCGCGGTTTCGTTCTTGCTACAGGCAGCCAGCGACGCAGCGATGGCGATGGTCAGGCCCAGCGGGACCAGGTTGCGGACGTTCATGGAGTCTCTCTCCGACGGCGAATCGTCCAGCGTAGCGGGCACGGCGGTGCGCGGGACCGGCCAAAGGTCACAGGGGCCTGCCCCTGTAGAGTCGAGCCATGCTCGACTGCGCTTTTCGCAGGTCACAAACGCAGTCGAGCATGGCTCGACTCTAGAAAAAGCGAAGGCCGGCTTGCGCCGGCCTCTGCTTTATTTTGCCTTGCCCTGGTTGGCCACGGCTTCAGCGGCCTTGCGGGCGGCTTCCGGGTCACCCAGGTAGCGGAACGACTTCACGGTCAGGTCGTCGTTCAGTTCGAACAGCAGCGGGATGCCGGTCGGGATGTTCAGCTCGAGGATTTCCTCGCGCGACACGTTGTTGAGGTACTTGTACAGCGCGCGCAGCGAGTTGCCGTGGGCGGTGACCAGCACGGTCTTGCCGTCCTTCAGCTGCGGCGCGATGGCGTCGTGCCAGTACGGCAGCACGCGGTCCAGCGTGGTGGCCAGCGATTCGGTGCCCGGCAGTGCATTGCGGTCCAGGCCGGCGTAACGACGGTCGTGGATCGGGTGGCCCGGATCTTCCAGCTCCATCGGCGGCGGCGGGATGTCGTAGGAACGACGCCACACCTTGACCTGGTCCTCGCCGTGCTTGGCAGCGGTCTCGGCCTTGTCCAGGCCCTGCAGGCCGCCGTAATGGCGTTCATTGAGCCGCCAGGACTTGTTGACCGGCAGCCAGTCCTGGCCCAGTTCGGCCAGCGCACCCTGCAGGGTGTGGATGGCGCGCTTGAGCACCGAGGTGTGGGCGACGTCGAACTGCAGGCCCTCTTCGCGCATCAGGCGGCCGGCGTTGGTGGCCTCGCTGCGGCCCTGGTCGGTCAGATCGACATCGACCCAACCGGTGAAGCGGTTGTCCAGGTTCCACTGGCTCTGGCCGTGGCGCAACAGTACGAGTTTACGGGTCACTGCAGGATCTCCAACGCGAGGAAAGGCAGGCGGACATTGTAGCCCCGCCCGCGCTCACCGCGGGCAACGGGGCCTGCTGGCGGCCGGGTAGAGTCGACTGTCAGTCGACTGCTCTTCGCCCGTGTGTCGACAATCCCGCGCTGCGCGCGAAAGTCGACCAGCGGTCGACTCTACCGGTGCACGTGGCCGTGATGGCCCTGCGCATCATGGCCATGGTCATGGCCATGATCGTGCTTCACCGGCTGCCCGCACGCTTCGCCGCAATGATCCGCCTCGATCTGCAGGGTCACATGGTCGATGCCGAACTCCTCATGCAGACGCGCACCCAGTTCGCGGCGCAGTGCGTCGGCGTCGGTCCCCTGGCGCATCACCACGTGCGCGGTCAGCGCCGGGGTGCTCGATGCCAGTGCCCACACATGCAGGTCATGCACGTCCACCACCGCCGCATGCGCGGACAGGCCCGCGCGCACCTTGGCCACGTCGGTCCCCTTGGGCACGCCTTCCAGCAGCACGTTGATCGCTTCGCGCATCAGCACCCAGGTGCGCGGCAGCACCCACAGGCCGATCAGCACGGCCAGGATCGGGTCGATCGGCTTCCAGCCGGTCCAGCGGATCAGCAGCGCGCCGACGATCACCGCCACCGAGCCCAGCATGTCAGCCCACACTTCCAGGTAGGCGCCTTTCACATTGAGGCTTTCACCACTGCCGGCCTGCAGCAGCCGCATCGAGATGAGGTTGATGACCAGTCCGATCGCCGCGATCACCAGCATGCCGGTGGAGGCGATCTCCTGCGGCTGGCGGAAGCGCGCGATCGCTTCCCACAGGATGTAGCCGGCCACCACGAACAGCATCGCGCCGTTGATCATCGCGCCCAGCGCTTCCAGGCGGGCATAGCCGTAGGTGCGTCGTGCATCCGGCGGGCGCCGGCTCAGCCGCACCGCGACCAGTGCGATCATCAGTGCCAGCGTATCGGTGGCCATGTGCGCGGCATCGGACAGCAGCGCCAGGCTGTTGGTCCAGAACGCTCCCACCACCTCCACCACCAGGAACGTGGTGGTCAGGCCTAGTGCCCACCACAGGGGTTTCTCGTGGCGGATTTCCGAGGGAAGGTGGTCGTGGTCATGACCCATGGCAAAGCTCCTGTGCAATGCGGTCAGGCTACGCGCGGCGGGCGCGGGAGACTATTACGCTGTTTATAACATTGCAGTGCAGCGGGTCCTGAAACTATGCAGGTATCCTGCGGACGACACACCCGCGCGCCCACCACAGCAGTGCCAACGCCGCGATGCCGGCACCCAGCAGGCACACCGCGTTCCAACCGTGGCGTGCCTGCACCCAGGTGCCGGCCGCTGCACCGGCGCCGCTGCCCACCGCGTAGAACAGCATGTACAACGCCACCAGGCGGCCATGCTGTTCAACCGGTGCACGCAGCAGCAGGGCCTGGTTGGACACGTGCAGTGCCTGCCCGCCCAGATCCAGCAGCACCACGCCCAGCAACAGCAGCCCCAGCGAGTGCGGCAACCCTAGCAGCGGCCACCACGCTGCCAGCATCAACAGCAGTGCGGCGAGGCTGACGCGCACGGCGAAACCGCGATCCATCCAGTGGCCGACCCGGGCCGCCAGCAGCGCACCGACGATGCCAGCCAGGCCCAGTGCACCGATCGCAGCGGTCGACCAGTGCAGCGGCGGCGCCGACAGCGGCAGCGGCACCGCCGCCCAGAACACGTTGAGGCCGGCAAACAGCAGCAGCGCCAGCGGCCCGCGCTCACGCAGCGTGCGGTCGTTACGCAGCAACGTGACCATCGACGCCAGCAGCGTGCGCCACGACGGCGGCACCAGCGGCACCGGGAGGGCCGGCAATCGTCGCCACAGCAGCAGCGCCAACGCCGCCATCAACACGGCGGACAGCAGGTAGACCGCGCGCCAGCCGGCCGCGGCGGCCACGCTGCCGGACACCACGCGCGCCGACAGCAGGCCGATGAACACCCCGCCCTGCACGGCGCCAACCATGCGCCCGCGCTGTTCGGCCGGCGCCAACTGGGCCGTGTAGGCGATCACCCCCTGGGTGAGCGCGGTGCCCAGCAGCCCGGCCAGCAGCATGCCGGCCAGCAACCACGCCGCCGTCTGCGCAGCCGCCAGCAGCACGAGCGCGGCCACCAGGGCCAGCAGCTGCAACCGCAGCAGGCGCCGCCGGTCGCCACGGTCGGCCAGTGGCAACAGCCCGAGCAGGGCCAGCACGCTGCCGGCCTGGGTGGCCGCCAGCACCGCGCCGGCCACCGCCATGTCGAGGGCGAAGGCCTTTGCCAGTCGTTCCAGTAGAGGTTGCGCGTAATAAACGTTGGCCACGCTGGCGCCGGCGGCGACCGCCAGCAGGCCGAGCAGTGGCCGTGATACGGGATGGCTCATCTTCATGGTTGCATTTTGAAACCAGATGCACGGTAGCGCCGCTGGTTTTAAACTGCAACCAGATATCCCGGTGGAGCCCGCCATGCATGCCGACAGCCCCTGCCCCGTGGCCCGCAGCGCCGACCTGCTCGGCGACCGCTGGGCGCTGCTGGTCATCCGCGATGCCTTCGACGGCATCACCCGCTTCGGTGACTTCCAGCGCAGCCTTGGCGCGGCCCGCAACATCCTCAGCGACCGCCTGCGCCGCCTGGTCGAGGCCGGCCTGCTGGTGCAGCAGCCAGCGGCCGATGGCAGCGCCTACCAGGACTATGTGCTGACGGCCTCCGGTCGCGACCTGTTCCCGCTGCTGGTCGCCCTGCGCCAATGGGGCGAACGGCATCGTTTCGCCCCCGGTGAAGCGCATTCCACCCTGATCGAACGCACCAGCGGCGCCCCCCTGCCCCACATGCAGCCGCAGGACGCCGCCGGCCACGTCATCGCCCCCGAGCAGACGGTCGTGCGCAAGCTCTGACAGCAGGGCACATCCCCCCCCGAATGGGGGCTCGACAGAGCTATCGGTGTCAAATAGCATTCGCTCTCAATTGCATACGATTCCTATTGACATCGGCCATGGCCGCATCTTCCCGCTCTCCTGCCACCGGCACTCCGCCGGCCAAGCGCGTGCCACGCGGTAGCGGCAATTCCCTGCTATGGGCCCGTGGCCTGCTGGGCCTGCTGGGCGGGTACGCCGTGGCCGCCTGCTGGGCCGCCGCACTGGCGCGCCTGCTGCCCGGCGCCAAGGCCGATGCCACCCTGGTCGCCACCATGGCCGCATTCGTGGTCTACGCGTTGGCCGCCATCTGGGCCTATGCCGCAGGCAGCACCCCGCGCGCCACGCTGGGCCTGCTGCTTGCCGGTGGTATCGGTGCGCTGCTGGCCTGGCTGCTGCGCGGGGGTGTGGGTTGAGCAATCTCGGTGGCATCCGCCAATCGCAGTCGGTGCTGCATACCTGGTCGGGCCTGGTGGTCGGCTGGGTGCTGTTCCTGATCTTCATCGCCGGCACCGCCGCGTACTGGAAGGAAGAATTGACCCGCTGGATGCAGCCGGAAATCGGCCTGCCTGCCAGCAGCGCAACCGCCGTCACCCAGGCCCAGCAGTTCCTTGCCCGCACCGCGCCCGACGCACAGCGTTGGAGCATCGACCTGCCTGACGCACGCAGCAGCGCGACCTCGGTCAGCTGGCAGCCGCAGGGCGAAAAGGAACGGCGCCGCGGCCAGCGCAATCCCAACCAGGCCACCCTGGATGCGGACGGCAAGCCGGTGCAGGTGCGCGAGACGCGCGGTGGCAACTTCTTCTATCGCCTGCACTTCGACCTGCACTACGTGCCGGTGCTGTGGGCGCGCTGGTTCATCAGTGCGTGTTCGATGCTGATGCTGATCGCCCTGATCAGCGGCGTCATCACCCACAAGAAGATCTTCACCGACTTCTTCACCTTCCGCCGCGGCAAGGGCCAGCGCAGCTGGCTGGATGGCCACAACGCGCTGGCGGTGCTGTCGCTGCCGTTCCATCTGATGATCACCTACACCGGCCTGATCACCCTGATGACGCTGTACATGCCGTGGGCGGTGGATGCCAACTACCCCGGCGGCCGCAATGCGTTCTTCGCCGAACTGTTCCCGCGCGCCGAGAAGGCCGAGGCCAGTGGCGTGGCCGCAACGCCGCCGGCGCTGGCCGAGGTGCTGCGCCGTGCCGAAGTGCAATGGGGCGGCGGTCATGCGGCTTCGCTGCAGATCGAACATCCGTCCGATTCGGCGATGCGCATCAGCGTGCGTCGCCACCAGGGCGACCAGATTGCCGGTGCCGCCGACGCGCTCAGCTTCGATGCGCGCGGCAACCTGCTGGATGCCGCTGCACCGCGCTCGGCCGCGGTCATCACCCGCGATGGCATGATCGGCCTGCATGCAGCGCGCTTCGCGCCCACCACCATGCGCTGGCTGTTCTTCCTGTCCGGCGTCGCCGGCACCCTGATGGTTGCAACCGGGCTGGTGCTGTGGACGGTGAAACGCCGCACCCAGCTGCCCGATCCGGCGCGTCCGCATCTGGGCTTCCGCATCGTCGAACGCCTGAACATTGGCTTCGTCACCGGCCTGCCGGTGGCGATGCTGGCCTTCCTCTGGGGCAACCGCCTGCTGCCGCTGGACGTGGCCAACCGCAGCGATGCCGAGGTGAAGGTGTTCTTCTACGCCTGGGCGGCCTGCGTGGTGCACGCGATGCTGCGCGCGCCGCGTCGCGGCTGGGTCGAGCAGCTGGCGCTGGCCGGCGTGCTGGCGCTGGGCCTGCCGCTGTACAACCTGGTCGCCTGGCACGGTGGCGCCGTATCCGCGCTCGCTGCCGGTGATGGTGCCAAGGCCGGCATCGATATCGGCCTGCTGCTGATGGGCGCCAGCCTGCTGTGGGCCGCACGCAAGGTCCATCGTTTCGTCCCGGCACAGCGCAAGCCGCGCGCCGCACGCACGGGCGCCTCCGCCGCTGCCGGGGCCAGCGCATGAGCGTGCTCGCCCTGCTGCTGGCCGCCGCCGGCTTCGCCTGCCTGGCGATGGCGATGGAGCGCCATCACCGCGATGTGGCCGGCCATGCGCCGCCCACGCCGCGCCGTCGCCTGCTGCAGGTGCTCGGCGTGCTGGGGCTGCTCGCCAGCCTGCTGGCCAGCATCGCGGCCTGGGGCGTTGCACAGGGGTTTGTTGGTTGGTGCGGCGTGCTCGCCGCCGGTGCCGGGGCGATGGTGCTCTGGCTCAGTTTCCGCAGCCCGACCAAGCCGGCGCCACGGCCGTCTTCCCGTTCCTGATCTAGAAACCGAGGTTCCACCATGTATCAGCCTTCCTCTGGCGCCCTGCGCCGGAACGCCCTCGCCTTGTCGCTCGCCTGCGCCGCCGCGCCGGCCTTCGCCCAGGACAGCGCGCCGACCACCACCGAACTGGACCGGGTAATGGTCACCCAGCGCACCGAGGGCTACCAGGTCTACGGCACCAATACCGCCACCAAGCTGCCGCTGACCCTGCGCGAAACCCCGCAGTCGCTGACCGTATTCACCCGCCAGCGCATCGAGGATTTCAACCTCATCACCATTTCCGAGGTGCTGCAGCAGACCCCGGGCGTCACCATCCAGTCCTACGACAGCAACCGCACGCTGTTCAACGCGCGCGGCTTTGCCATCAACAACTTCATGTTCGATGGCATCCCTACCAACTACACCACCGGTGCGGGCGGCAATTCGATCCTCAGCGACACCTCCATCTACGAGCGCATCGAAGTGGTGCGCGGCGCCAGCGGCCTGGTCACCGGCTCGGGCAATCCGTCGGCCACGGTGAACATGGTGCGCAAGCGCCCGACCGAGACCTTCCAGGCCAGCACCAGCCTCAGCGCCGGCTCGTGGGACTACAAGCGTGCCGAAGTGGATGTCTCCGGCCCGCTCAGCAAGGGCGGGCGCGTGCGTGGACGCTTCGTCGGCGCCTACACCGACAAGGAAAGCTGGGTGCGCTTCCAGCATGACACGTCGCCCAGCCTGTACGGTGTCATCGAAGCCGACCTGACCGACAGCACCCGCCTGCGCGCCGGCATCGATTACCTGAAGACCGGCTCCGATGGTGGTGCGTGGAGCGCCTCGCCCCTGTACTTCCGCGACGGCACGCGTGCGCACATGCCGCGTTCCTACAGCGCTGCGGCGCGCTGGAACGAATGGAACCGCGAGAGCACCAACTACTTCGCCACCCTTGAACAGCAGCTCGGCGCCGGCTGGAGCGGTCGCCTGGCCTACAACCACCGCGCCACGGACACCGACTCGCTGCTGATGGCCGGCTCAAATACCGGCAACTGGGCCGATGCGGTGACCGGCCTGGGCCTGCGCATCGCCGACACCTACTCGGTGTCGGAGACGCGCGAAGATGCCTTCGACCTGTACGCCTCCGGCCCGTTCCAGCTGTTCGGCCGTTCGCATGAGCTGATCGTGGGCATCAACCACTACGACCGCGACCTGGACGCCATCCGCGCCGGCATCACCTCGCGCCCGTACAACGTCAACGCCTTCCCCAGCATCTACGAGTGGGACGGCAACATCGGCAAGCCGACCACCTACAGCTACGGCATCCCGTCGAATACGGTGAACACCACCGAGACCGGCTACTACGCCGCTGTGCGCCTGAACCCGATCGACCCGCTGAAGATCATCGCCGGTGCGCGTTACTCCGATTACCGCACCACCACCGACAACTACGACGTCAACGGTGTGTTCACCAGCCGCAGCGCGCGCACCACCGCGCACGAGCTGACCCCGTACGTGGGCGTGCTGTACGACCTCAGCAGCAGCATCACCGGCTTCGTCAGCTATTCCGACGTGTTCCAGGCCACCGCTCGCCGCGACATCAACAACCAGCTGCTCGATCCGACCACCGGCGGCAACTACGAGTACGGCCTGAAGGGTGAATTCTTCGGCGGCCGCCTGTACACCTCGTTGAACGGCTTCTACATGAAGCAGGACAACGTGGCCGAGCTCGACCCGAACGGCGGCGAGATCAAGCTGCCCGATGGCAGCTCGCCCTACATCGCCAGCAAGGGCATCACCACCCAAGGCGGCGAGTTCGAAGTGTCCGGTTCGATCACCGACCACTGGAGCATGACCGGCGGCTACACCTACAGCTACAGCAGCAACCCCGATGGCAGCCGCTTCGCCAGCACCAGCCCGATGCACCTGGCGCGCTTCAACACCACCTGGAGCCACGGCCAGTGGACCGTCGGCGGCGGCTTCAGCGTGCAGAGCGGGATCTACCAGATGCAGCCGATCCCCACCGGCCGCTTCAATGCCAACGGCACCCCGGTGACCGCCACCGGCAAGATGAGCCAGGGCGGCTACGTGCTGTTCGACATGATGGGCCGCTACCGCATCAACGACAACCTGAGTGTGGGTGTGACGGTCACCAACCTGTTCGACAAGGTCTATTACCGCAACGTCGGCTTCTTCAACGCGGGCTACTGGGGCGAACCGCGCCGCGTGCTGTTCAACCTGCGCGCGAAGTTCTGAGGTCGCCGCGCGGCGTCGGGCACCCGATTGCGCACAGTGCCCCCCACCTTCGGCGCATGCTGCCGGGGTCGGCAACGGCGTAGCATCAGGGGCGGGCCTTCGGGCCCGCCGTTTTTTTGTTGCCCGCCGAGGAACCCACCATGCTGCACCGCCGCCTGCTCCACCCTGCCCTGATGCTGTTGCCGCTGGCCCTGCTGGGCGCGCCGTCGCTGCAGGCACGCGAGGTGGCCGCGCCGGCCGAGCATGTCGACGCCGATGGTCCCTACGTGTTCCGCGTCGGCGACCAGCTACGGGCGAAGTGGATCTGCGGCGACGAGGTGCAGATGCGCACCCTCCCGGCCGATGTCGAAGGCACCGATTTCACCCCGCAGTGCGGCTACGCCCACAGCGTGCATGTGCTGCCGCCGGTGGCGCCCTCGGTGTCGGTGCTACCGGCCACGCCGCGCATCGTCGCGGTGTCCGACATCCACGGCCAGTACGGCCTGCTGGTTCGGCTGCTGCGCGCCAACAAGGTGATCGACGCGCAGGACCAATGGGCGCTGGGCAAGGACACCCTGGTGATCGCCGGCGATGTGTTCGACCGTGGCCCGCAGGTGACCGAGGCATTCTGGCTGCTCTACGGGCTGCAGCAGCAGGCCGCGGCGGCCGGCGGCGCGGTGCACTTCGTGCTCGGCAACCACGAAACCATGGTGCTCTACGACGACCTGCGCTACGTCAATCCCAAGTACCTGCGCAGCGCCCAGCTGCTGGGCCGCAGCTATCCGCAGCTGTACGCGGGCGATTCGGTGATCGGCCAGTGGCTGCGCACCCGCCCGGTGCTGCTGAAGATCGGTGACACCCTGTTCCTGCACGGCGGCATCTCGCCCGATGCGGTGCAGCTGGCGCTGGACCCGGCCACCACCAATGCCGCCTACCAGGCCTCGCTGGGCACGCCCAAGGCCGAGGTGAAGGCAGACCCGGCCACCGCGCCGCTGTACGACGGCAAGACCAGCCCGATCTGGTACCGCGGCTACTTCGATGGCCAGCTGGACAGCAGCGGCGTGCAGGCCGTGCTCGACCAGCTGCACCTCAAGCGCATCGTAGTCGGCCATACGTCGATGCCGCACGTCAGCACCTTCCATGGTGGCCGCGTGATCGCCATCGACAGCAGCATCAAGAACGGCGAGAACGGCGAGCTGCTGTTCATCGAGAACGGCACGCTCAGCCGCGGCCTGCTGGACGGTACGCGCGTGCCGTTGGCCGAGGGCGTGCCGGGCGTGGATGGCTGACTCCAAGCAAACTCAACCGCCGTTGGCCTTGGTAGAGTCGAGCAAGCTCGACTCTACCCATCAGGAACCGCCGCCATGTCCCAGACTGTCATCCCGCAGCTGCGCATGCTGCACGCCGACACCACCCTGCCGTTCTACGTGCAGGGCCTGGGCTTCTCCGTCAACTGGGAGCATCGCTTCGGCGTTGGCATGCCGCTGTTCGCCCAGCTCACCCGCGAGGGCCAGACCCTGTTCCTCAGCGAACATGCCGGCGACTGCCAGCCCGGCGGCGCGGTGTACTTCAAGGTGGATGACGTGGAGGCGGTGTTCCGCGCCTTCAGCGCCGCCGGCGTGCCCATCCCGCAGCCGCCGCACGATACCGACTGGGGTACCCGCGAGATGCTGCTGGTGGACCCGGACGGCAACCGCCTGCGCTTTGCCACCCACAGCGACTGAACGAGGCCGACTTGAGTGGACTATATGAAACGTATACGCTTCATATATTCCCTCTCGAGAGTCCGCCATGGGCATCGTCAACATCGATGACACCCTACACGACCAGCTGCGTCGTGCCTGCACCGTCTCCAGCCGATCGATCAACGCCCAGGCCAACTTCTGGATCCGGGTCGGCATGCTGTGCGAACTGAACCCGACCCTGAGTTTCCAGGACATCGTCGCCAGCGAACTGCGCGCGGCCGGCGTGCAGCCGCCGCTGCTGGCCCCCGGGCAGGCCTGAGCCGATGGCCATGGTCAAGCGCCCCGACGAGATCGCGCTGATGGCCGAGTCCGGGCGCCTGCTCGCGCAGGTGTTCGCCGCACTCGACGCCCTGCCGCTGGAAGGGCGCAGCACGATGGACATCAACGACTTCGTCGAGCGGATGATCGTCGACGGGCTGCACGCGCGGCCGGCCAGCAAGGGCCAGTACGGTTTCCCGTACGTGCTCAACACCTCCATCGACAACGTCATCTGCCACGGCGTGCCCTGCCATGAGGACGTGCTGCGCAGCGGGCAGATCGTCAACCTCGACATCACCCTGGAAAAGAACGGCTACATCGCCGATTCCAGCACCACCTACCTGGTGGGCGACGTCGACTACGCCGCGCGCAAGCTGGTGACCGTGGCCCACCAGGCCATGTGGAAAGGCATTGCTGAGGTGCGCCCCGGGGCGCGCCTGGGCGACATCGGCCATGCCATCGCCCGCCACGCGCGCAGCCACGGCTACAGCGTGGTGAAGGAGTACTGCGGACACGGCATCGGCCAGGAAATGCACGAAGACCCGCAGATCCTGCATTACGGCCACGCCGGTACCGGCCTGGAGCTGCAGGAAGGCATGGTGTTCACCATCGAACCGATGCTCAACCAGGGCAAGCCGGCCATCCGCCAGCTGCCGGAGGAATGGCCGGTGTACACGCGCGACGGCAAGCTCTCGGCGCAGTTCGAACACACCGTGGCGGTGACCGCGCAGGGCGTGCGCGTGCTGACCCTGCGCCCGGACGAAACGCCACTGTGCGCGATTGATGCGGCCTAGAGCGGGCGTAGCAGCAGCAACAACGCCAAACTCGCCATGAACAGCGCGATGCCCGCAGCCACTCCCCGCCAAGCGTTGCGGCTGCAGAACAGCGGCTGCCGCAAGCGCACGCCAACGTCCCAGCCCCGCTACAACAGCTTCACGGCACATCGACTAGTTTTTGCCGGACTCTTTACGGATGACGGACCCGACGTGCACCTGCAACGTCCTTGCCCGCGACGGCACCACGCAAGTTGGCCGCTGCTGGTCTGCGCCACGCTGCTGACGGCCACCAGCGTCGCGCAGACGGCGGCCGACCCTGCCGTGGCCCCTGCCCTGCAATGGGAACAGGCTCGACAGCGGCTGGAACAGGTTTCCGATGCGCTGGCGGCGGCCGATGCCGGTGTGCGCAACAAGCAGGAACTACAGGAAGCCACGCGCCTGCTGCGCCTGCCCGAGATCACCGGCGAAGTGCGCCGCCTGCAGTTCCAGAAGACTCTCACCCTGCCGCTGGGCTCGCTGGCACCGGTGGCCGAGGCCTATGGCATCGATTCGCCGCTGAGCTTCACCGAACGCGACTGGCGCACCCGCCCGGTGGTGACCGCGGTGCTGCCGCTGTACACCGGCGGCGTGATCCCGGCGGCGCAACGTGCGGCCGGTGCCGCGAGCGAACAGGCCAGTGCCGAACGCGAAGCGCAGCGCCAGTCGCTCACCGTGCAGCTGGCCCAGGCCTATTTCGGCCAGCGCCTGGCCGAACAGGCGGTGGACGTGCGCCGCGACGTGCGCGACGGCCTCAACCGCCACCTGTCCGATGCGGAGAAACTGGAACGCGAGGGCTTCGCCACCCGCGCGCAGCGGCTGCAGGCCACCGTGGCCCGCGACAAGGCCGAGCGTGAGTACCAGAAGACCCTCAACGACCTGGCCACGCTGAAGGCCGCGCTGGCCACCCTGCTGCGCAGCGGTGGCGAGGTGCGCCCGCTGTCGCCGCTGTTCGTGCAGCGCGCGCCGCTGGAACCGGTGGCCAGCTTCGAACGCATCGCGCAGGCGCGACAGCCGCAGATCCGCCGCCTGCAGGCGATGGTTGCCCAGGCCGAACAGGGCGTGCGCGTGCAGCAGGCCAAGTTGAAGCCGCAGATCTTCGCCTTCGGCCAGTACGACTTCCGCCGCCGCGACGAAATGCTGACCGATCCGGACTGGGCCTTCGGCATCGGCCTGAAGTACACCTTCCTGTCGCCCAGCTCGCGGCCGGCGCAGATCAGTGCGGCACGCGCGCAGCAGGAACAGGCCGAAGCCGGCCTGCGTGAAGCCGAGAACCAGGTCGCCCTCGGCGTGCGCAAGGCATGGAACGAACTGGAAAGCGCGCGCCAGCAGTTCGTGCTGCTGGACAGCAGCATCGCCCAGGCGCAGGAAAACCTGCGCTTGCAGGAACTGGCCTTCCGTGAGGGACAGGCGACTTCGCTGGATGTGATCGACGCGCGGCTGGGCCTGGGTGGCGCCCGCGTCGAACGCGCACAGGCCGCCTACCAGTACGACATCGCACTGGCGCAACTGTTGGAAGTGAGTGGACAGATGGACCGTTTCGAAGACTATCGGCGCCGTGCGGACGAGGTGATCGACCATGAGTGACGTGCTGCACGACGAATCCACCACGCCGCCTGGCAAGCGCCGTGTGGGCATCCTCCTGGTGGGGGTGCTGCTGGCCGTGGTGGTGCTGGGCCTGTGGCTGGCCTGGCGCCGGCCGGCCGACCAGATCCAGGGCATGGCCGACGCCGATACCCTCAACGTTGCCGCCAAAATCACTGCCCGCGTGGCCGAACTGAAAGTGCGCGAAGGTGACCGCGTGCAGGCCGGGCAGATCGTGTTCCTGCTCGACAGCCCGGAAGTGGCGGCAAAGGAACAGCAGGCCCACGGCGCACTGGCCGCCGCACAGGCAGTGGCCGACAAGGCCGACGAGGGCGCGCGCAGCGAGGACATCCGCGCCGCCGAAGCCAACTGGAAGCGGGCCGAGGCCGGTGCCACCCTGGCCGAAGCGACTGCGCGCCGCGTGCAGAACCTGTTCAACGAAGGGGTGATGACCCGGCAGAAGCGCGATGAGGCGCAGGCCCAGGCAACCAGTTCGCGCGAGCTGGCCCGCGCCGCACGCGCGCAGTACGACATGGCGCTGGCCGGGGCACGCGAGCAGGACAAGCGTGCGGCGCAGGGCCAGGTGCAGCAGGCACAGGGTGCGGTGGCCGAGGTCAATGCCGCACGCGCCGAAGTGGAAGGGCGCGCACCGGTGGCCGGCGAGATCAACAAGCGCATGGCCGATCCAGGCGAACTGGTGCCGGCGGGCTATCCGGTGTTCACCCTGGTCGACATCGACCGCATGTGGGTGTCGATGAACCTGCGCGAGTCGCAGATGGAGGGCCTGAAGATCGGTAGCACCCTGCGCGGCAGCATCCCGGCATTGGACCAGGACGCCGAATTCAAGGTGTATTTCATCAATCCGGCCGGCGACTACGCCACCTGGCGCACCACCCGCCAGTCCTCCGGCTACGACGTCCGCAGCTTCGAGGTGCGGGTGCGCCCGGTACGCCGCATCGAGGGCTTCCGCCCCGGCATGAGCGTGCTGTTCGCATGGCCCCCGCACTGAGCCCGGGCAACAGCGGCTTCGCGGCGTCGTGGCGGCGCGAACTGCGCACGCTGCGCGGCAATCGGGCCGACCTGCTGCTGGTCACCGCACTGCCGCTGTTGATGCTGGTGCTGATGGCGTGGATGTTCAGCCCCGCAGTGATGCGCGATGTGCCGATTGCCGTTGTCGACCTGGACCACAGCAGCGGCAGCCGCCTGCTGCTGCGCATGCTCGATGCCAGCCCCGGCGTCCGCGTGGCCAGCCAGCCGGTGAACATGGACGAGGCCCGTGCGCAGCTGCGCCGGCTGCAGGTCTATGCCATCGTGCTGGTACCACGCGATGTCACCCGGCAGGCGCTGCGCGGCCAGCAGGGCACGGTGTTCGCCTATTACAACGCCACCTACATGACCACCGGCCAGTCCGCCGCGCGTGACATCGGTGATGCGGTGGCCGCGTGGAACGCACGCCTGCTGCGCGAACGCATCGCCCTGCAGGTCGGCCCCGGCAAGCTGCGCGCGGCACCGATCGCCGTGCAGTCGGACATCCTCTACAACCCTGCGCGCAGCTACGAGCTGTTCCTGCTGCCGCTGATCTTCCCCGCCGTGCTTTCGCTGGTGCTGGCGCTTGCGGTGGCCGGCAGCCTGGGCCGCGAGATCCGTGATGGCACCCTGCCCGGCTGGCTTGGGCGCACACCGTGGCCGGCCCTCGCCGGCAAGATCGCACCGTATGTCCTGCTGTTTTCGCTGTATGGCGCGCTGGGCGTGGCCTACCTGGCATGGCTGCGCGGCGACGGCATCGCCGGCAGCGTATTCCTGCTGCTGCTCGGCCAGCCCCTGTTCTATCTGGCCACAGCGGCCTACGCCCTGTTCTTCGTCGGCGTCACCCGTGACATGGGCACGGCGCTGTCGGCCGTCGGCCTCAGCATCGGCACCGCGTTGGCCTTTTCCAGCGCCACATTCCCGGTCATCGACGCACCGCTGTTCACCCGCATCTGGCACCTGCTGCTGCCGCTCAGCGCGTACATCAAGCTGCAGACCCAGCAGCAGTTCGTCGGTGCGCCGCTGGCGGTGTCGCTGTGGCCGCTGGGCACGCTGCTGCTGATGATCGTCATCGCCGGTGGCGTGGGTGGCTGGCGCCTGCTGGCGTTCGCCCGCAGCGCGCAGGCCGCGCGACCGGCCGGGGCCGACGCATGAGCGCGGTCTGGGCCAGCCTGCGGCAGACGTTGCTGGCAGTGCTGCTGGACCGCTACGCCATCGTGGTGATGGTCGGCGCGGTCATCCTGTACTCGTTCTTCTACCCGGCCGCGTACCGGCATCAGGTCGCGGGCAACCTGCCGATCCTGGTGGTGGACCAGGACCACAGTGCTACCAGCCGCGAATTGCTGCGCAAGCTCGACGCGCTGCGCGTGGCCCGCGTAGTCGGCCAACCGGCCAACATCGACAACGCACGTCGTCAGCTGGAGGCCGGTGATGCTGAAGGCATTGTGCTGATCCCGGCCAACCTGGAGCGCGACATCCTGCGTGGCCATCCGGCGAAGCTGGTCCTGCTAGGCAACGGCGCCTACCTGGGTCGCGCCAGCTGGGTGCTGGGCAGCGTGGCCGATGCATTGGGATCCTTCGGGCGCGACGCGGCGGTCACCCAGGCCGCCTTCATGGGGGCACCGCAGGCGCCGCCGGTTACCCTGGTGCAGCGGCCGCTGTACAACACGCAGGAAGGCTATGGCAGCGCGATCGTGCCGGGCGTGGCCGAGCTGATCGTGCACCAGACCCTGCTGATGGGCATCGGCGTGCTGCTTGGCGGGCGCCGTCTGGCCCTCGGCCGGCGCCTGCGCTTCGACCTGCCGACGCTGACCGGCATGGCGCTGGGCTTCGGCCTGATCGGTCTGTTCGGGCTGTTCTATTACGCCGGGTTCACCGCCTGGGTGCAGGACTATCCACGGGGCGGCAATCCACTCGGCCAGCTGTTCGGCGGCACGCTGTTCATCGCCGCCGCGGTGGCCTTCGGCCTGTTCGTCGGCAGCTTCTTCCGCACCCGCGAACGCGCGTTCCAGTACATCATCGCCACGTCCATCCCGCTGTTCTTCCTGGCCAACCTGTCGTGGCCCACGGTGATGACGCCGCCGCCGCTGGTGTGGCTGTCGCAGCTGCTGCCCACCACCTCCGGCATCAACCTGATGGTGCGGCTGACGCAGATGGACGCCAGCCTGGCGGATGTCAGCCACGAACTGGTCACCCTCGGCGTACTGCTGCTGCTCTACGGCAGCCTCGCCGTCTGGCGCCTGCACGGCGCCTCGATCAGGGGTCCGGGGCGTACCAGAACGGAATGAAGTACTCGCGCCGGCGATCCGCGCCGCGCTCCGGGCCCTCGCCATTCCACAGCAGGTGCAGGTCGTGCCGGCCCGGTGCCAGCCCGGCCATCGGCAGGTAGCCGGCCAGGCCGCGCATGTCGAGGTCGCGCCGCTCCATCGGCACGAAGGCGCGCAGGTCAACCGGCCTGCCGTCCAGCTGCACTGTCCAGAGCTGGGCCAGGCAGTCCACCGCCGCGATCGCGGCCGCTGCACCTTGCGCATCGTTGCGGCCATCCGGCAGCTGCGTGCAGCGCGTGCGCGCCACCCCGTTGTCGCGCTGCGGTCGATGTGGAATGAACAGCCGCAGCTGCGTTCCACTGATGGTGTCGGCGGGAATCATCGGGTACGGCAGCAGCTGGTCATGCGACGAGCGCATCGATTCGTAGTGCGCGCTGAGCATGCCGTGGTCCACCGCTTCGCCGGTGATGATCTGGTAGCGGTTGAACAGCGAAAACGTCACCGAGCCGGCCACCTGCAGGCCACCCAGAAGCATCGCCACCATGATCGCGCCCAGATAGGCCACGATGAAAAACTGCGAGCGCAGGTTGCTCTGGATCGTCAACTGCATGGTCTGGATCAAGCGCATCAGCGGTATCCGCTGCAGGGCGCCGAGCACCCAGTGCAGCACGCGCTGCTGGCGTTCGCTCGGCCGACCGCGCGCCTTCCGGCGTGCAATGGACTTTTCCAACAGCAGGGGCAGCAGCCCCACCATCAGCAGGGCCAGCATCACCACGCCCACGAAGATCGTGGCCGCCGTTTCCGAGCCACCGCACAGCGCGCCGACCAGCATCGCCAGCCCGAGGATGATGATCGCCATCACCAGCGTGCCGGCCAGGGTCTGCACGCACATCAGCGTGGTGGAGAACAGCATCGTCGCCAGCCGGTCGGCACGCTGGATGCTGCCGTCGAGGCCGCCATCGCGCGCACGCATGAAGGCACGCGAGACCGGCCCCATCTTCGGCAGGTGGTCCCAGTCGATGCCCTTCGGGAAGTGCGACTTCAAGCCCACCAGGCCGATCCAGTAACCGCGCACGGTCAGGTGCGCGATCAGCGCCACCGCCATCACGTAGCACATGCCCACGCTGATGCTGAAGACGAACCACAGCACCTGGAAGTACATGCCCTCGGTATGCAGGCTGCTGCGTGCCCAGATGTCGAACAGATAGCCCGGCACGGCCAGCAGCGCGAAGGCCAGCAGGCCGGAAATGAACAGCTCCAGCTCATCGGTGCGCTCGCGCAGACGGCCGAAGCGGATACTCGCCTCCTGTGCCTCATCGGTGTCGGCAGCGGTCGCGAGCGGTTCGGCAGCGGGCGATTCGTTCACAGGGCGTTCATCCGTGGAATTCGGCGCAGTATAGGGTGCGCGCCGCGCCTTGCAATACGTCCGCCCACGACGACGAACGCCAGCCCAAGGGGCCGGCGTTCGAGGCACCGCGTCGTGGAAGGGAGCGGGTATCAGGTCGTGCGGGTACTCAGCGGTAGACGCGCTCGCAGCGGCGCTCGACCACGCGGTCACCGGTCTTGTTCTGGTGATTGCCCTGGATCTGCCGACCGGCTGCACCGCCCGCCACGGCACCGGCCACGGTTGCCAGCTTCTTGCCGTTACCGCCGCCTACCTGGTTGCCCAGCAGGCCGCCGACCACCGCACCGGTGGCCGTACCGGCAATACGGTTGGGATCGCGCGAGTTGCGCTGCACTTCCACGTTTTTGCAGACCACGCGGCTGCCATCGTTGAACTTGCGGCCTTCATCGCGCGGGCCGTAGCTTTGTGCGCCGGCGACCGACGAAGCCGCCATAAGGCTGCCGAGCAGCAGTACGCGAAGGGAGGTGTTCATGGCGATCTCCTGTGATCCGATGTGGGTCCAGTCTCCCGCCGGCAACGCCAACCGAAGGTGAAATACCGGTCGACGGCGCCTGAACGGCCATGCGGCGTTCAGCGATGCGACGCTGGCGTTGGCACCGCGTGTCCTACAGTGCGTGCATGACCCTTCACCTGCAGATCGACGGACGTGCGATCACCGGCATCGACAGCCTCTATGCCGAGTTCAACCGTGTGTTCATGGCCGGCGAAGACTGGCAGCTCGGGCCCAGCCTGGATGCGTTGGACGACCTGCTGTATGGCGGTTACGGCGCATTGCAGGGGCACGCCGCGGCGACGGTGACCTGGCGCGATGCCGAGCTCAGCCGCGCTGCGTTGGGCATGGACGCGACTCGCGCCTGGCTGCAGGCAAAACTGCAGCAGCCCGGCACCTTCAACGCCGATATGATCGGCCGTCAGCTGGATGCGCTGGAGCGCGGCGAAGGGCAGACCTACTTCGAGATCGTGATGGAGATTTTTGCCGGCCACCCGCGCATCACCCTGCTGCCGCGGTGAACGCACCCGGCGCTACCATGCAGCGTTGCGCGGCCACTTGAGTCGTCCAGCTGCAGGCCGGGCGCTGGCCCGGCCGACACAGCACCACGCGCCACCAGCGCCCGGACGTGCTGTACGTCGAGCACACGCTGAAGGCGGCCAAAGCCGATATCGGCGCCGCTGGACCAAGCCAAAATCAGCAAGGACATGAGCTGGCCGAGGTGCGTTATCGCAATGGCATCGACAGCAGGCTGGACCTGCTGGACTCGCAGCGTACCGACGATGCCGCCCAGCAGGACCTGCTGACCCTGCGCCTGGCCGAGGCGACCAACCGGGTAACGCTGTAAAAGGTGCTGGGTGGGGGGTGCGGATGCGCTGGCGGGTAGTGGTGGAACGTGGGCGACGGAGGATTAGCCTGTGTAGTCACCGGGTAAACGGCCCAAGAAGCAACTCGACCCATCACTTGGCAAAACAGACCCAATCAGTTTCCAACGGCGGGAAGCACCGAACTATAGGTCCCAAGTGTCGCATTCAGCACAGGCAGTCCCCGCAGCATGACGTGATCTGCCCTTCTCGAGTTACTAATTTTTGCAAAGAACGTTGCGGCTCGAGTTCCCACCAACGCTCATGGCACGGCAATCCAGACCCACCCTATCCGGATGGAATCGCAGTTGACGTGACCGGAAAAAACCAGCAAATACAAACCTTCGAGGGTGCGGAAGCGCAGCTCTGCCTGCCGTCGGAAATCGTGAATCCGCACGCGCGTGAGCACCTCCATCCGGCCGTACTTTGCAGATGATCGCTCGAAGGACAGTGTTGACTGCCCCAGATCACGACGGCCTAACTCCCAGCTACTGCTCGGCCAGATTCTCGGGGTCAAGCGGAAGACGCGACGCGGAAGCAACGCGAATTGAGAGGTAGCGCGCGAAGTCAGAAACCATGGCGGCAGTATCTCTGCGCATGGCCGTGCCTGCCTTGACCCATGAAGGAGTATGGCGATGCAGGGATATCTGGCGATTCAACGCAACGTGATCCGCTTCTGTGTCGCGCGCATTGTGCTCTTCAGCTCCACGGCGCAGGCGGAGACCTACTGGCTCGATTCCCGCTTCGACGATAGCCAACCGCACTATCCAACGATGCAGGAGGCCTGTGTCTCGGGCGAACTGGAACGCCGCCTCGATGGCTATCGCGCAAAGAGTGCGCTACCTCACCGCTACGCGGCTGTATCCGTCGGCCCTTATCTGGATGGCGAGGCCATGTGCAGGGGGCAACTGCAACGGCGTCAGTTCAATTCATGGCTGCCCGTCGAAATCGTGAACACGTTCGTCTATGGGCCACGCGGCGCCAGACCGCCGTGCCCGCTCGATGGCCTGGCCGACCCGGACACGGGGCAGTGCGGCATGCCCAAGTGCGACAGCAACTGCCCTTCGGATGGAGGCAATCGCTCAAACCCCATTGCCAGCGCGACAGGCAACAAACGTCAGCAGGAGACGGACTATATCGGAGCAGGCGCCTTCCCACTGCAGTTCGTTCGGGTCTACAACAGCCATCGTGTGCCGGACAGCCGAGCGCTTCCTGTCGGCATTGGCTGGACCCACAACTACGCAGCCAAGCTCGATCCCGTGACCAATGCCACCGGCTCGATTACCCGTATTCGAGCCCACAGGCCAAATGGCGCCATCCAGACCTTCAGCCCCATCAATGGTGAATGGACTGCAGGTGCAGACGTCCCGGAAAGACTGACCGTCATCCTTTCTGCTGGGTCACTTGTTTCGGCGACCTATCGCCGCGCGGATGATTCTGTCGAAACCTACGACGAGCTCGGCCGCCTGAGCTCCATCACTTCGCGCGACGGGCTCGTACAGACGCTGTCCTATGCCGTGGGTTCTGGGACTTCACCGTACGTCCAACGCGTTACCGATCCACAGGGACGCGCCCTGGTGTTCGGGTACACAGACGGTCGCTTGACCAGTCTTACCGATGGCACCGGAGCGGTCATTACCTACGCGTACAGTGGGAACGATCTGACCTCCGTGACCTATCCCGAGCCATTGTCCGGCTCGGCGACACGTATCTATCACTACAGTGAACCCGGCCAGACGGGAGGGATAACGCAGCCACACCTGCTGACCGGCATCACCGACGAGGACGGCAACCGATACGCCAGCTGGGCATATGATGCCCATCGACGCGGCGTACTCAGCGTGCATGGCCCGTATGCAGGCGGGAGTGCGGATCGAGTCGAACTACGGTTCAACGCAGATGGCAGCACCACGATCACCGACAGCCTCGGCAAGGTCCGGAACTACACGTTTGGCGTTGACCATAGTGTGGCGCGGCTTGCGTCGCTGGACGCCCCCTGCGACCACTGCGTCAACGTTGCCGCGGCGCGCACGTACGACAGCAACGGATATCCCGCCAGCAGGACCGACTTCAGGGGCAACGTTGCCCGGTATACGTACAACGCACGCGGACTGCAGACCGAGCGGATAGAGGCAGCCAACGATAGTGGCGGCAGCAAGCGCACAACCCAGACAGACTGGCATGCAACCTTCCGCCAGCCCACGGAACGACGGATCTACGACGCGGAGGGCGTGCTCGCTGCTGAAACCAGCTTCATTTACAACAACCGGGGTCAGCTGCTCACTGAGACTCGCAAGGATCCGTCGACATCCGGTAGTCGTACTACGACCACGACCTACTGCGAGCCCGCTGACGTCAGTGACGGCACCTGCCCCCTGGTTGGCCTGCCAATCAGCATCAAGGGACCACGCACTGACATCAGCGACACGACGACCTACGTCTACCATCAGACAGACCACAGCGATTGCGGGGCCGCCCAGGCAGCATGCGCCTACCGCCGGGGCGACTTGTGGAAAGTCATCGATCCGTTGGGGCGGACCACCACGTTCCCCAGCTACGACAACGCGGGACGACGGCTGTCGTCCATCGACCCGAATGGTGTCGAGACGAGCTATGAGTATCATCCCCGCGGCTGGCTGACAGCCGAGAAGGTGCGCAGCCCCGACGACAGCACGGAACGTGACGACCGCATAACACGAACGACCTACCGACCAACCGGCCTGGTCGAGCGGATTACCCAGCCCGATGGCGACTATCTGACGTTCTCCTACGACGCAGCGCAGCGACTGGCACGTCTCACCGACAACAGCGGCGGCTTCATCGCATATACCCTGGATGGTGCGGGCAACCGGATCGCTGAGGAGAGCCGCGACTCAGCCCAGACATTGCAACGCAGCCTGTCGCGCATCTATGACCTGAACGGGCGACTTGCGACCGTCGCCGATGCTTCCAGCAGCCCGACCGATTTCGGATACGACGACAACGGCAACATCAATTCGATAACGGATGCCTTTGATCGCACGGAGCGCCGTGAGTACGACGCCCAGAATCGCCTCAGGCAGACCACCCAGGATGTCGACGGCATCGGCGCCGTGACCCGATACCTCTACAACCCGTTGAATCGGCTAGTGCTGGTCACTGACCCAAAGGGGCTGCACACGCGCTACACCTACAACGCCTTGGGTGATCTGCTACAGCTGAGCAGTCCGGATACTGGCACTACCCGTTACAGCTACGACAGCGCCGGCAATCGCGACGGTCTGACCGATTCGCGAGGACAGACAGTGTCCTACCGCTATGACGCGCTCAAACGGCTGACCCAAATTGCACCCGATGGTGCGCCTGCGCTGGACGCGTCCTATCTCTATGATGCCGCGCCAAGTGAATGTGAAACGGGCGAGACCTTTGCCTCTGGCTATCTGAGCCAGATCGTGGATGCCAGCGGCACGACGGGATACTGCTACGACCGCTTCGGCCACATCGTACGCAAAATCCAGGTAGTCGACGGCCATAGCTTCGCAGTTCGCTACGCCTACAGCTTGGGTGGAAAGCTCCAGGTCATCACCTACCCAGATGGCACCCTGGCCGATTACGTGCGTGATCCCGAGGGCCGCATCTCGGAGATAGGCGTCACATCGCCCGGCGCCAGCCGCCAAGTGCTTCTGTCCGGTGTCACGTACTACCCATTCGGACCTGGGGCAGGCTGGAGCTACGGCAATGGTCGGACCTTGGTCCGAGCCCATGACCGGAACTACCGCACCGTTGCGCTGAGCGATGTCGACGGAGACGGCCTGGATGCCGGTTACGCCTACGACGCCGTTGGTAACCTTACCGGCCTGCACACCGCTGGCCATGAACTTCCGGCGCTTGCCACGTTCGACTACGACGCCCTCAATCGTCTGGTTGCATTCCGGGATGGGGCAACAGGAACCGCGATCGAGCGCTATGACTACGACGCTACGGGAAACCGCACATCATTCACCAACGCTGGAGGGACCAACGGTTACGCCTACCCAGCTGACAGCCATCGCCTTCACTCGGTAGATGGGGTATCCCGGAAGTACGACGCCGTTGGCAACACCGCCTCCATTGATGGCACGGATAGAGAGTTCGTCTTCGACCCGTTCAATAGATTGATACAGGTGAAGCAGAGCGGCCAGGCGATCCAACAGTACGCATACAACGGCCGTGGTGAACGGGTGCGAAGCTACCTGGGGACCACCACCACGACCTACAGCGTCCACGATGAGAGCGGCCAGTGGCTGGGTGACTACGATGCCACGGGCACGCCGATCCAACAGGTGATATGGCTGGGCGACCTGCCCGTGGGTGTATTGGTTGGCACCGCAGCGTCTTCGAATCGCCTGCACTACATCGAGCCGGATCAGCTCGGCGCACCACGCGCGGTCATCGAGGCAGGCCGAAACGTCGCGGTCTGGACGTGGGATTTGAAGAGCGAGGCATTTGGCAGCGACACACCCAACGAAGATCCTGATGCGGACGGAACGCCCTTTACATTCAACATGCGCTTTGCGGGACAACGCTTTGACCCCTACAGCGGCCTCCACCACAACTACGCTCGAGAGTACGAACCCTCGACGGGCCGGTATCTGCAGAGTGACCCCGTTGGCCTGGCGGGAGGCATCAGCACTTACAGCTATGTCGAGTCTAATCCGCTGCTCTATACGGACAGCACGGGCCAGGGCAAGGATCAGGCTTGCATGGCGTCATGCACGGTGAGCGGAAGTGTCATCGGCGGCGGTATCGGCTACGCCGGCGGTGGCATAGCTGGCGGCGTTGGCGGTGGTGCGGGATGCACCTTGTTCGCTCCAGGTGTTGGCACCGTCGCGTGCGGGGCGGGCGGCGCTGCCGCCGGCAGCAGTGCGGGAGGACTGGCTGGCTCGATCGTTGGCAGCAGCCTTGGATACCTCACCGGTCTGGCGATCTGCCCGAGCGATGAAGACAATACTGACAAGTGCTACAGGCGATACGATGGAGAAGCAATGGCGTGCGACGTGTGGCGAGGGCGCGGCCCAAGCAAAGACCCTGATCGCTGGTATCGGGCTTGCCTGACGCGGGCAGCAGATCGCCGCAATCTGTGCGTCGCCAATAAGGGCCAAACTGGCGGAGAGCCGCAGCCTTGGTCACCAAGCGACTTTCGTTAGGATCCAATTCATGAAGAGTCCCGAAATCAAAGTAGTGGAAAACCACTTCCCTTCTGGAAAGCTCGAGTCCCGAGGAACACAAATCGATGGGCGGTGGGTCGGTGTCTTTCGGCGTTGGCACGAGAGCGGCTCACTATTCGCTGAGAGCGAATACGTGGACGGTCAATTGAATGGAATTATTCGAGAGTGGGCAGAAGATGGTCGGCCACTGCTGTTGGCCAGCGTTAAAAACGGCGAGCTTGATGGATCTTATCAGAGCTGGTGGAGCTCAGGCTTGCCCAAGGAGGCCGGAACGTATAAAGATGGAAAGCGGATCGGACGATACATCTGGTACGACACAGATGGCTCGATATGGAACTGCCTGGATATTCCAGCCGAATAGGCATCGTAGGCACAGCAATCATTCCAACGATGCGACCCGCTCACAAGCCCCATCAAGCTTGGAGCGCAACTCCCAGAAGAATGCCCTCCTTGAGATCCACACAACTCGTCGAAACCTACTATCCCTCTGGAAAGATAAAAACTCGTGGCGCTCGAGTGGATGGACAATGGAGCGGCGTCTATCAACGCTGGTTCGAAACTGGGGGACTCTTCACGCAGTCCGACTATACAGACGGCGTGGTGAATGGCCTTCTACAGCAGTGGACAGAAGAAGGAACACTGACCTTATCTGCCACTGTTAATAATGGGGAGTACGAGGGCCCCTACAACAGCTGGTGGGACACCCGGACTACTCAAGGAGGAAGGCACGTTCAAAGCTGGGAAGCGAGTAGGACGATACACTTGGTGCGACACAGACGGTTCGATATGGAAGTGCTTAGACTCAACTTCCAAGTGCAACACCCCGCAATCACGCAGGGTGCCGGCATGGGAAAGCAGTACAGTCATTTGAGTTCCGAAGAGCGTGCCATGATGCAGATCGAGATCGGCAACGGCGCGAGCATCCGGTCAATCGCCACGCGCCTGGGTCGCAATGCGTCCACGCTTTCACGTGAGCTGGGCCGTCAGGTGGAGTCGACGTACAGCGCCACGCTGGCATCCCAGCGCTATCGGCGACGGCGCAGTAACAGTGTGCGCAGGCGCAAGATCATCGAGGGAAGTGCCTTGTTTCAGCTTATTCGTGACGACCTGGTGCTGTATCACTGGTCGCCCCAACAGATTGGTGCCCAGCTGCGTTCCATGCATCCCGATGACCCTGCCCAGCGCGTCAGCCACGAGACAATCTACGCAAGCATTTACGCCCATCCCCGCGGTGGCTTGAAGAAGGAACTGGTGGAGGCCTTGCGACAGAGCAAGCCCACGCGTGGTCGTCGTCGCACGACCGCCGCCAAGCGCACATGGGTGCCGGAGGAGCTGCGTATTGCTCATCGACCGGAGTAAGTACAGCAACGACTGGCCCCAGGCCATTGGGAGGGCGGCCTGATCAAGGGCGCGTTCAACCGCTCGTGCGTGGGCACGCTGGTCGAGCGAAAGAGCCGCTTTGTGATCCTCTGCAAGATGGATGGCTGCACAACCGATGCTGCGCTGAAAGGTTTCAGCCGCCAACTGAAGAAATTCCCTGCTTCCATGCGCGGCAGCATTGAATCGCCCAGGGTTCCGTAGACACCTCGCAGCCATAAACTATGGCTTAGGCGGAGGTGATTATGAGCACGAAGCGGTACACCGATGAGTTCAAGATCGAGGCGGTCCG
>NZ_JBXFWG010000025.1:0-61651 GCF_056854535.1 Stenotrophomonas sp. STEN054
TATGTCTTTTTTCCCCGACCTACACCCCGGGGGTGAGAAACCCAAAAAACTTCTCGGTTTGCACTCCCCCGGCTTGGGGTGGGCTCAACCCCAACCTGTTCTAATCCGGGGGCCGCGCCCCCCCCCGCGGGGGGCCGCTTCTGTTTTCTGTAGAACCGAGCCATGCTCGGCTGCTCTGAGACTCCTTTCCCGCCAACAGCAGCCGAGCATGGCTCGGCTCTACTTGAGCGCCTGCATGCCTTCGAATGCCCTGATCCAGAACGACATCGTCGTCTTCGGTTTGATCGCCGCTACCCTCGGCGCCGTGTTCTGGACCGCCTCGCGCGAACAGGGGGCGTGGAAGCGCTTCTACACCTTCGTGCCGGCACTGCTGCTGTGCTACCTCATTCCCGGTATCTACAACACCGTCGGCCTCATCGACGGGCAGAACACCAAGCTCTACAACCCCATCGCACGCGACATCCTGCTGCCGGCGGCGCTGATCCTGCTGACCCTGGCGGTGGACATCAAGGGCATCCTGCGGCTGGGCCCGAAGCTGGTGCTGATGTACCTGGGCGCCTCGGCCAGCATCATGCTCGGCGCGGTGGTGGCCTTCCTGGTGATGCGCGCGATCCATCCCGACACCGTGGCCGGTGACACCTGGGCCGGCATGGCCGCACTGGCCGGCAGCTGGATCGGTGGTGGCGCCAACATGCTGGCGATGCGCGAAGTCTTCGACGTCAACGCGACCACTTTCGGCCAGTTCGCCGTGGTCGATGTCGGCGTGGGTTACGTGTGGATGGCCGCGCTGATCTTCCTGGCCGGGCGTGCGGCGAAGATCGATGCGCGCAGTGGCGCCGATACCTCGGCCATCGATGAACTGAAGGAGCGTATCGCGCGCTTCCAGGCCGAGCACGAGCGCATTCCCAGCCTGACCGACCTGATGCTGATCGTGGCGGTGGCCTTCGGCGGCGTCGGCCTGTCGCACGCCATCGGCGCGCCGCTGGCGGCATGGTTCAAGGCCAATGTCAGCTGGGCCTCGCAGTTCAGCCTGGATGCGCCGTTCGTGTGGGTGGTAGTGCTGTCGACCACGCTGGGCCTGAGCCTGAGCTTCACCCGCGCGCGCACCCTGGAAGGCGCGGGCGCCTCGCGCCTGGGCTCGCTGCTGCTGTACTTCCTGATCGCCTGCATCGGCATGCAGATGGACCTGCTGGCGCTGCTGGACCGCCCGTGGCTGTTCCTGCTCGGCATCATCTGGATTGCCGTGCACATCGCCCTGCTGTGGTGCCTGGGCAAGCTGCTGAAGGTGCCGTTCTTCTATTTCGCCATCGGTTCGCAGTCGAACATCGGCGGCCCGGCCTCGGCGCCGGTGGTGGCGGCGGCCTTCCATCCGGCATTGGCGCCGGTGGGGGTGCTGCTGGGCACGATGGGCTATGCCACCGGCACGTACCTGGCGTACATCGTCGGCATCACCCTGCGCGCGCTGGCTACGTGACGCACGGTAGCGCCGGGCCATGCCCGGCGTTACCTACGCCACCAGCAACCCGCGTTCGATCAACCACGCCCGCGCGTCTTCCGCATCCTGCTCAAACCACGCCTTCGTCGACCCCAACCGGTACGTATACCCCCACGCATCCATGTCGGCCATCAGCTGTTCGCTGCCTACGCCGGGCAGCTGCCCGGCCAGCACGATCTGCAGGTAGCAGGTGGCATCTTCCTCGGGCACCGAGTCGGTGGCGTCGGTATGTACCTGCGCGCGCCGCTCCGGGGGCAGCACGATCAGGTGGCAGGCCTCGTGCAGCATCGAATGCACCGGCGTGTCGTCGCGCACGTAGACGTCGCTGGCGATGATGCCGGCCTCCGGTTCGCCCCAGTAGCTGCCGGGAATCGGCGCACCGGCAGCCACGTGGTGCAGGCGCAGGTCATGCGCGGCGAGCAGGCGCTGTGCATCGGCGAAGGCGATATCGCCGACGCGGGTGACGTTCGGTTCGGGTGCGGTGTCGGTCATGCGGGGGTCACACGGCCCCGCCCATGCAGGCACGGGCGGGGCAGGAGGTCAGGGTTTTTCCGGGCCTTCGGGCAGCGCCACCGAGATGTCCAGCACGTCGTGCTGGCCATCCTTCACCAGGTCGACCTTCACCGCGTCGACGTCGATGTTGACGTACTTCTTGATCACTTCCAGCAGCTCGCGCTGCAGCAGCGGCAGGTAGTCCGGGCCACCGCGGTTGCTGCGTTCCTGCGCGATGATGATCTGCAGGCGGTTCTTCGCGGTTTCGGCGGTGGTCTTCTTCGCTTTGAGGAAATCGAACAGGCCCATGCTTACCCTCCGAACAGCTTGCTGAAGAAGCCCTTCTTCTCAACGGTGGTGAAGCGCATCGGGCGCTCTTCGCCGAGGATGCGTGCAACGGCATCGTCGTAGGCCTGGCCGGCGGCCGATTCCACGTCCAGGATGACCGGCTCGCCCTTGTTGGAGGCATTGAGCACGTCGCCCGATTCGGGGATTACGCCGATGGCCTTCAGGCCCAGCACTTCCTCGACGTCGGCGATGCTCAGCATCTCACCGCTTTCCACGCGCACCGGGGTGTAGCGGGTCAGCAGCAGGAAGGCCGGCACGTTCTGGCCGGATTCGGCCTTGTGGGTCTTCGAATCCAGCAGGCCGATGATGCGGTCCGAGTCGCGCACCGAGGACACTTCCGGGTTCACCACCACCACGGCGCGGTCGGCGAAGTACATCGCCAGGAAGGCGCCCTTCTCGATGCCGGCCGGGGAGTCGCAGATGATGTAGTCGAAGCCGTCGGCGGCCAGGTCCTTCAGGACCTTGCCTACGCCTTCCTGGGTCAGCGCATCCTTGTCGCGGGTCTGCGAGGCAGCCAGCACGTACAGGTTGTCGAAGCGCTTGTCCTTGATGAGGGCCTGCTTGAGGGTCGCTTCGCCGTGCACGACGTTGACGAAGTCGTACACCACGCGGCGCTCGCAACCCATGATCAGGTCGAGGTTGCGCAGGCCGACGTCGAAGTCGATCACGGCCACCTTCTTGCCGCGCCGAGCGAGGCCGCAGGCCAGGCTCGCGCTGGAAGTGGTCTTGCCGACGCCGCCCTTGCCGGAGGTGACTACGATGATTTCAGCCAAAGGACTTCTCCTGATGATTCTGTTTTGGGGCTGCGTCAGTCCAGCGCAGCGATCTTGATCTGGTCCTGTTCCAGCCACACCTGCACGGCCTTGCCGCGCAGGTTGTCCGGCACATCGTCCAGTACCTTGTAGTGGCCTGCAATGGCGACCAGTTCCGCATGGAAATCACGGCAGAAAATACGTGCCGCTGTGTTGCCCTGGGCCCCTGCCAGCGCGCGGCCGCGCAGGGTCCCGTAGATATGGATGCTGCCGTCGGCGATGACCTCGGCACCTGCGCCGACGGTGGCCATCACGGTCAGGTCGCAGTTTTCCGCATACAGCTGCTGGCCCGAGCGCACGTTGCCCAGCTGCATGCGTCCCGGCTGCGGCGCGGCCGCATCGGCGGCGTTGCCCACCGGTGCGACGGGGGCCGGGGCCGGGTCGGCCTTGGCTGCACGACGCGGTTCCGGTGCGGGTGCGGGCGGCGGCGGGACCTGTTCGGCCTCGGCACGCTCGTACTGCGCACGGAACTTGGCCAGCAGTGGCAGGCCCAGCTGCTGCGAGAGCAGGTCGACCGCCGTGGTGCCATAGGCCAGCGCCACCGGCAGCACGCCCGCGCTGCGCAGGCCATCCACCAGCGCCTGCGCGGTGGCCGCGTCGGGCACCTGGCTCAGGCCTCCGAAATCGAGGATGACCGCGGCGCGGCCGAACAGCTTCGGCGCACGGTTCACGCGCTCCTGCATTTCCTGCACGAGGCGTTCGACATCAAGGGTACGGATGCGCAGGTTGGCGATGCCCACCTGGCCGATCTTCAGTTCACCGGCCTGTTCATAATCGAAATTCACCGCCACGCTCAGGTCCCCGTCGGCCGCTGTGCCTGCACCGGCAGCTGCCGGTCACGCGCCCATGCCACATCCGGCAGCTTGCCGCCGTAGGTCTCGTGGACCCACGGGTAGCTGCACAGTTCCTTGGCCAGCATGCTGGCGCGCACGTCGACGTGCGGCATGGTGTTCTGGCCCAGCTCGCGGAAGCCGAAGCTGCCGTGGAAGAGCAGCGCGGCGTCGGCGCCGTGGTCCAGGAACACCTCGCAGGTCATCTGCGGGTAGCGCAGCTCGGCAAAGCTCTGCGCATCGGCATAGAACGCACGGCCGACGCCGCCACCGCGACGGCGGCTGGCGACCACGATGCGGTCGATATAGAAGAAGGGCGTGGCCAGCTGCTGCTTGAACCAGGCGAAGTTGCTGCTGTCGTGCTGGCTGTCGCTGCCGAAGCCGATCAGGAAGCCGGCCAGGTTGCCGTCGCGCTCGGCGACGCGGAAATACTCAGCGGTATCGTAGAACAGGTGCAGGCGTGCGGCATCCAGCGGAAGGATGGCCAGGCCAGCATTGTTGTTCAAAGCCAGGACGGAATCGAGCTCGTGCTCGCGCACGTCGCGGATGACAATCGACATTGTGACTCCGTGGGGTAACGCGGTTGGTCCATCAACGGACCCTGCGCACGATTATTGCATGCCCAGGGCGGGCTGCGGCATGAACAGGGGGAAGGGCATGCATGACTTCCGCCAGAGTGCACCAGGAGGGCTTCAACCGTAGAGTGCTGGCATGTTGGGAGTCCTCAGCCATACCCGTGTCCTGCGACTGGCCGGCCTGTTTACCTGGGTCATGGTCGGCCTGCCCCTGGCCTATTCGCAGTTCGAGAACCTGCATGCCCGTGCCGATATGGGCGGCTGGGCCGTGCTGCTGTTCCTGGCCTACCTGTCCTTTGGCGCCGCCTACTTCCGCCTGACCCGCTCGCTGCGCAGCGACAGTCACACCACCTGGCTCGACCGGGGCCTGCTGCTGCTGCTCACCGTGTCCGCGCTGGGGGTCAGCTTCCTCAGCGGCTCGGGCCTGGGGAGCATCCTGATGATGGTCGCCGCCGGGGTCATCCCGTGGATGCTGTCGGTGCGGCTGGGCGTGCTGTGGCTGCTGGTCAGCCAACTGGCCGTGGCGCCGGTCTATTACATGCTGCTGCGCTTCCCGCTGTTCGAGGCGGTGATGCAGTCGCTGCTGTATGGCGGCTTCTCGATGTTCATCTTCGTGACCAGCCTGGTCGCGCGGCAGCAGACCGAGGCCCGCGACGAGCAGCGCCGCCTGAACGCCGAGCTGCGCGCCACCCGCGCCCTGCTGGCCGAAAGCGCACGGGTCAACGAGCGCACGCGCATCTCGCGCGAGCTGCACGATGTGCTGGGCCACCAGCTGACCGCGCTGACCCTGAACCTGGAAGTGGCCGGGCACCTGGCCGACGGCCAGGCGCTGGAACACGTCAAGCGCTCGCATACCCTGGCCAAACTGCTGCTAGGCAACGTGCGCGAGGTGGTCAGCCAGCTGCGCGAGACCGGCGCCATCGACTTGGCCGCCGCGCTGCGCCCGCTTACCGAGAACGTGCCCTCGCTGGACATCGTGCTGGACGTGGAGGAGCCGCTGAACGTGGAAGACCCGCAGCGCGCCCACGTGCTGCTGCGCTGCACCCAGGAGATCATCACCAACGCGGTGCGCCACGCCCAGGCGCGCCACCTGTGGATCCGGGTGTACCGTGAGGTGCCGGACCTGGTGGTGGTGGACGCCCGCGACGATGGCGTCGGCGCACAGATGGTCAATGCGGGCAATGGCTTGCGCGGGATGCGCGAACGCCTGCAACAATGTGGCGGCCAGCTGCAGGTGGATACCCACCCCGGCGAAGGCTTCCGCCTGCGGGCCACGGTTCCGGCAACGGTACTGGCGGCCCTCACCGAGGTTCCTGAAGGAGTGCGTTGATGATTCGCGTCTGCCTGGTCGATGACCAAACCCTGGTGCGGCAGGGAATCCGCTCCCTGCTGGCGCTCGACGACGGTATCGAAGTGGTGGCCGAGGCCGCCGATGGCCGCCAGGCCGTCGAACTGGTGCCGCAGGTGCGTCCGGACGTGGTCCTGATGGACATGCGCATGCCGGTGATGTCCGGCCTGGAGGCGCTGCAGGTGCTGTCGCGCCAGGAGCAGCTGCCGCCGACCATCATCCTGACCACCTTCGACGACGACCAGCTGGTGCTGGCCGGGCTGAAGGCCGGTGCCAAGGGCTACCTGCTCAAGGACGTCACCCTGGCGCAGCTGGTCGGTGCCATCCGCACCGTGGCCGACGGCGGTTCGCTGGTGCAGCCAGCGGTGACCCAGCGCCTGCTGTCAGGCCTGGAGCACATGCGCAACGACTTCGTCAGCCTGGACCGCCCGGACCCGCTGACCGACCGCGAGACCGAGATCCTGCGCCTGATGGCCAGCGGTTTCTCCAACAAGGAGATCGCCAATTCATTGGGGGTCGCCGAAGGGACCATCAAGAATCACGTGTCCAACATCCTGTCCAAGCTGGGGGTGCGCGACCGCACCCGCGCCGTGCTGAAGGCGTTCGAACTTCAGCTGGTCTGAAAAATCCTTTTGCGACAACGATTTGGGCCAGGCCCGGGGCGCCGGAGCAGGGTGCCCCCTACTTGCGGGGCCCCCGGATGCGTTACTCTTCAAAATCTTTGTCCATACAAATCCGCAGCCGGCACGGAAACCGGTGCGCCAATCCGATAAACAATGCCTGCGAAGCCTGCTAGGATTGGCGCTTCGCTTCAATCAACCCGGCCGTGGGATCGGCCCCGGAGACTCTCTGAATGACCCGTATTATCGAGTTCCTGATCGCCTTGGGGATCGTGGCTGGCCTGTTCGTCATTATTGGCGTCTGTCTGCCGGGCGAGCGTCACATCACCGAAAGCATCGAGACCAACCGCAAGATGACGATCGTGTACGACACGGTCAACAGCCTGCGCCGCTTCAAGGACTGGAACCCGCTGGTACTGCGCGATCCCGCCGTTGATCTGAAGCTGTCCGGCCCGGCCTCCGGCGTCGGTGCCACTCTCGACTTCTCCTCCAAGGACCTGGGCAACGGTTCCTGGAAGATCACCGAGTCGGAAGAGAACAAGCGCGTTGTGATCGCCGTCGAAGACCCGACCAAGGGCCACGACAAGGTGACCACCTTCAGCCTGGAGCCGACCGGCAAGGGTGGCCGTAACGTCAAGATCACCCAGGATTACTCGGTGAAGTACGGCTTCGACCTGTTCGGCCGCTACGCAGGCCTGTATGTCAGCCGCCAGATCGGCGATGACATCAAGATGGGTCTGTCGCGCATGGCGAACATGCTGGCCACCGTGCCGAACGTCGACTACCGCACCGCCGAAGCCCCGCTGACCGATCTGGCGATCGTGGAAGTGCCGGCTGAAGACCTGCTGGTCGTCAACGCCGGTAACGTCGACCGCGGCCAGGACACCATCACCAAGTCCATCAAGGACAACCAGGAGTGGATCAAGCGCGTGATGGAGGCCAATGGTCTCGAAGCCGCCGGCCCGTTCCGCATCATCACCACCGATTTCGGTGCTGAGAAGTACGCCTTCGACATCGCCCAGCCGGTGAAGAAGAAGGGTACCGAAGGCGCCGCCGCTGAAGAACTCAGCGTCAAGATCGACGGTGGCGCACCGGTGAAGTACGTCCGCGTTGCTCCGCATCGTTCGGCCCACGCGGCCTACACCGGCCACATGGCTGGCCTGGACATCGCCCGCAACGCCCTGCGTGCCTGGGCTGTGACCAACGGTTCGGAAGTGGTCGATCGCCCGTACGAATCCTGGAAGGACGGTCTGGACAAGTCGTTCACCCCGGAAGGTACCTACGACATCTACTGGGCCGTCAAGTAAGCCTCGGCTGACCCATGTAATGTTGGACACGAAAACGCGCCGCTTCCTGCGGCGCGTTTTTTTTTGATCTGCGCCCCGTGGGCGCTGCGCAAGGAGCAGTCATGTTCAATCCGGAACGACGCGCGCGTAGACCTTCCCTGCTGGCCTGCCTGGGCGCGATGCTGGCAGCGGCCTCGATCGGCCTGTCCGCCTATGCAGCGCACGGCGTGGCCGATCCGCTGGCCCAGCAGCATCTGAACATGGCCGCGCTGTATGCCTTCGCCCACGGCGCGGTGCTGCTGGCGCTGGGCCCGCGCGCGCAGGGGGCGATCGCCCACCTGGGCCTGTATGTGCTGCTGCTGGGCGTACTGCTGTTCTCCGGCAGCCTGGCCGGTGCGGCGTTGTGGCAGTTGCCAACGCGGCTGGCACCGGTGGGCGGCACCACGCTGATGGCAGGGTGGGTGCTGCTGGCGATCAATGCGCTGAGGCGCTGAACGCCGTTGCGACGACGGCCGCCGGGCACGGCCCGGCGCTACAGGGTGGGGCAGCGTGAACCGTGCAGAGCCGAGCCCATGCTCGGCTGCGTTTGATCGGGGCCGACCCTGGGCTGGGCGCTACAGGGAGCCGGTCCAGCACCAGTGCCACGGCTCGTAGATGATGCCGTGCGGGTTGTCGCGGGGATAACTCAGGCTGAAACCATGCGTGCCGGCGTGCGCCTGCAGCCAGGCAAACGCGTCCGTTGCTTCGAAGGTTTCCTCGGCCGGGGCATCGCCCGGCGTGCCGATGTCCAGGGCATGGCCGCTGTGGTGTTCACTGAACCCCGGGGCCGCGTTGACCTTGAGGATGTCGGCCACGCTCAGCCCGCGCGCGAGTTTCCGTTCGAAGATGCCCAGCTGGTAAGCATGGCTGCGGAAGCCGGAGATCGCATCCAGCGTTACCCCATCGCGCGCGGCATGCAGGCGCATGCGGCGCCAGCCCTGCGCGGCGCCACGGCGCAGCCACAGCGGGCGGCCGAAGCGGTCACGGCCGGCAAAATGCAGCACGCAGGGCTCGGCCTCCAGCGCCAGGCCGCTGTCCTGCGCGTACTGCGGTGCATCCAGCCCCAGCTGCTGCAGGCGCTGCTGCAGGCCGGCCAGCGGCAGCCACTGTGCGCCCAGAATCGCAGCAAACGGGCGCGCTGCGGCAGCGCCCTCCAGAAGCGCCAGCGCGTCCTCCACGCCGGGTTCGCGCGGCAGGTGCGGCACCAGCGAATGCACGCCCTGCGGCAGCACCGCCGCCAGGTAGCGGCCATCGCGCTTGCGTCGCAGCACCCAGCGAGCACGCGCCAGCAGGCGCGCATCGAGGTTGCTGCGCGCACGTAGCAGATCGGCCGGCCACAGTTCCACGGCCTCGGTGTTGATCAGCAGGGGGGCATGACGGTGCATGCCCGCAGCTTACTGCGGTGGCGTGGTGGCAGCCACCTTGCGCAGTGCATCCAGCAGGGCCTGTGGCCGGTCCAGGCTGAGCAGCAGGGTGCTGCCGCCGCGCACCGGAATGACCAGCGTGTGCTGGCGATCAGTGACCAAGGCAAAGCCCTTGCTGCCGCCCTGCAGGCGGAAGTGCCCCGAGTAGAAGCCCGGCATCGAGTAACCGTTGGTTTTCATGCGCAGGCCGTAGCGGCGGTCGCGGCCAAGGTCGACCACCTCGGCCTGGTCCAGCTGCATCTGTGTCACCGGCGTGCGGCGGCGGTACAGGGTCGAGCGCACGTCCAGCACATCGCCGGCCAGGCTGACCCGGCGGCGGAAGAACGCGGTGCCCAGGCCCGCACCGATCAGCACCAGCGTCGCCAGGCTCCAGGCCGCGCTGCCCCACATCCGGAAGAACGGCGGCGACAGGGTGATCTCCATCCATGGCGCATCGGCGGGTGCGTCCTTCAGTTCGGCCCAGACACAGAGGGCAAAGACCACCAGCACCGGACCGAGGATCCACAGCACGCGCAGCGGCGAACTCTCTGCAACGTCGAACGTGCGCGGATCACTACCGCTCATCGCTGTGCCTCCACCCAGCGTGCGACATCGGCGATCAGCGCCGGGTCGACGTGCCCGGGCTGGGCGTACTCCTTCAGCGAGCTCGGGCCGTTGCCGGCCACGCCGATATGGTTGAGGGCCGGGTAGGCCTGCCACTGCACATCCTTGCGGCCCTGCAGCGCCTGCTTCCACAGCTGCCAATCTACGTCGGGCACCTGGAAATCGCGGCCACCGTGCAGCATCAGCAGCGGCGCGCGCAGTTCCTTGGCATCGGCCCGTGCGTTGACTGCTTCGATGCTCCTCCAGAACGTCTGCGGCACGCCCAGCGGCAGTTCGCTGGCGGCGACCGGTGCGCTGCCGTGGGCGGCGGCGATCTGGGCGTCCAGTCTGTCCAGGAAGGCCTGTTCCGGCGCCGTGATGTTGCCGTCCAGGCTGAGCAGGTAGCGGTTCTGCTCGGGAAGCAATTCCAGCAGCGTGCGTGCCGGCGCGGCCCAGAGGATCGCGCCGCGCGCCTGCGGCCAGCGGCTGGCGATGCGTGGGGCCAGCATGCCGCCCTGGCTGTGGCCGAGCACGAACACGCGGCGGTCATCGATGCGCGGATCGGCGGCGAGCGCGGTCAGTGCGGCCACTGCGTCGTCGGTGGTTTCGTCATCGACGGTGAAGCTGCCGCCCTGGAAATCCTGCGGGCGGGCGAGGGTGCGCTTGTCGTAGCGCAGCACCGCGATGCCCTGCGCGGCCAGGCCGCGGGCGATATCGAGGAACGGGCGGCTGGCGCCGATCGTTTCGTCACGGTCCTGCGGGCCCGAACCATGCACCAGCAGCACCGCCGGGAACGGCCCCTTGCCCTTCGGCAGGGCCAGCGTGCCCGGCAATGCGCCGCGCGCCTGCGGCACGCTGAACTCCGTCTCGGCGTAATTCGCGCCGGCCGGCGGCGGTGCTGCCTTGGCCGCCGGGGCAGGGCGAAGCATCAGGCCGGCGACCTTGTCCTGCGCGTCCACCGCCACCTGTGCGACCACCGCGCCGCTGGCGAACTGCAGCGGCACCTCGACCACGTGCACGCCCTGCTGTTCGCTGCTGTGGGCGGCGCCGCGCTGCTTCAGCTCACCCAGCGATTGCCACAGCACCTGCAGCTTGTCGGCCGGTACGGCGCTGGCCATCTGCGCGGTTAACATCGCCTCGGCCTCGGCCATGCGGCCGGCCTGCAGGTGGTCCAGCAGCTGCGAGGCCACCTGCTGCGGCTCGGCGGCGAGGGCACCGCCGCTGAAGGCGGCCAGTGCCACGGCAAACAGGGAGGGGCGCAGGCGCATGGTTACTGCTCCTTCTTGAAGACAAGCATGGCCGGGCGCATCGGCGCCGGGATGATGATGTTGACCAGTTCCCAGCCGAGCTGTCCCTGGCGGCTCAGTTCGGCCTGGATGTCCTCCGGCTTCTGCAGGCCCATCAGCGACGTTTTGACTTCAACGGTCAGGTAGCTCCAACGCTTGCTCATTCCTTGTCCTCCGACGATGGCTTGGGTTTTGGCAGGCGTCCTGCCTTGCGCAGGGCGTCGCGCAGCACGTATTCGATCTGCGCGTTGAGGCTGCGCAACTCGTCGTCAGCCCAGCGCTGCGCGGCGGCCAGGACATCGGCGTTGATACGCAGCGGATAGGCTTTCTTCTCACTCATGCAAGCTCCTGGCGGGGCGGTGGGGCGCCCCGTTGCGAGGGTTCAGTACAGCGAACCAGCGTTGACGATCGGCTGGGTGCCGCGGTCCGAGCACAGCACGGTCAGCAGGTTGCTGACCATGTGCGCCTTGCGTTCCTCATCCAGCTGCACCACGCCGTTCTTCTGCAGTTCGGCCAGGGCCATTTCAACCATGCCCACGGCACCGGCGACGATGCGGGTACGCGCAGCGATCACCGCGTTGGCCTGCTGGCGCTGCAGCATCGCCTGGGCGATCTCGGCGGCGTAGGCGAGGTGACTGATGCGTGCGTCGATCACCTGCACGCCGGCATCGGCCAGGCGCTCGGCCAGCTCGTTCTTGAGGTGCTGGGAAATCTCGCTGGCGTGGCTGCGCAGGGCCAGCTGGCCCTCTTCATGCTGGTCGTACGGGTAGCTGGTGGCCATCGCGCGCAGGGCGGATTCGGACTGGATGTGCACGAAGCTCTCGTAGTCGTCCACGTTGTAGACCGCCTCGGAGGCATCGATCACCTGCCAGACGATCACCGCAGCGATCTCGATCGGGCTGCCGTCCAGCTCGTTGACCTTCAGCTTGCCGCTTTCGAAATTGCGCACGCGCTGGCTGACCCGGCGCTTGCTGTAGAAGGGGTTGTTCCAGCGCAGGCCGTTGTCCTTGACGGTGCCCACGTACTTGCCGAACAGGCTCAGCACCGCCGCCTGGTTGGGCTGCACGGTGTAGAGGCCGGCCAGCGCGAAGATGGCCAGCGCCACGATCACGATCCCGCCGAACAGCATCAGCAGGTTCGGCGAGCCGGCAGTCGCCTTGGCCGCGACGCCGAGCACGAACAGCCCGGCGCCAGCCAGCGCGACCAGCAGGGCGCCCGCCAGCATGCCCAGGCCGTTGAGGGAGGAAAGCGACTTCTCTTTCATGGCAGTACGTCCTTGAGGAATCGTAGAAACGATATCAAAGTGATATCAGTTAGCAAGTGCCGTTCGTCGGCTGGCCGGAGGCAGACCGGCTAGAATGCCCACCCGCCTTCACATTGCTGCCGGACCCCCGCCATGGCCAAGCTTGGAACCCCGTTGTCCCCCTCCGCCAACCGCGTACTGCTGCTGGGCTCGGGCGAACTTGGCAAGGAAGTGGCCATCGAACTGCAGCGCCTGGGCGTGGAGGTGATTGCCGCCGATCGCTATGCCGATGCCCCGGCCATGCAGGTCGCGCACCGCTCGCACGTGATCGACATGCTCGACGCGATGGCGCTGCGCGCGTTGATCGCCCAGGAGCAGCCGCACCTGGTGGTGCCGGAAATCGAGGCCATCCACACCGAGACCCTGGTCCAGCTGGAGCAGGAGCAGGGGCTGCGGGTGATCCCGACCGCGCGCGCTGCACGCCTGACCATGGACCGCGAGGGCATCCGCCGCCTGGCCGCCGAGACCCTGGGCCTGCCGACCTCGCCGTACCGCTTCGTCGATACCGAAGCCGAGTACCGCGCCGCCGTGGCCGCCATCGGCCTGCCGTGCGTGGTCAAGCCGGTGATGTCGTCCTCGGGCAAGGGCCAGAGCACCCTGCGCAGCGAAGCGGACATCGCCGCGGCGTGGGAGTACGCGCAGACCGGCGGTCGTGCCGGTGCCGGCCGTTGCATCGTCGAAGGCTTCATCGATTTCGATTACGAGATCACCCTGCTGACCGTGCGCCATGCCGGCGGCACCTCGTTCTGCGCGCCGATCGGCCACCTGCAGAAGGACGGTGACTACCGCGAAAGCTGGCAGCCGCAGCCGATGTCCAGCGCTGCGCTGGCGCGTGCGGAGGAAATCTCGCGCGCGATCACCGACGACCTCGGCGGCTGGGGCCTGTTCGGCGTGGAGCTGTTCGTGAAGGGCGATGAGGTGTGGTTCAGCGAAGTCTCACCGCGTCCGCACGACACCGGCCTGGTGACCCTGGTCTCGCAGGAGCTGAGCGAATTCGCCCTGCACGCCCGCGCGATCCTCGGCCTGCCGATTCCGGTGATCCGCCAGAGCGGCCCGTCGGCCTCGTGCGCGCTGCTGGCGCATGGCGAAGGCGTGCCGTACTTCAACAACGTCGCCGCCGCACTGCAGGTGCCGGACACTGCCGTGCGCCTGTTCGGCAAGCCGAGCGTGCATGGCCACCGCCGCGTGGGCGTGACCCTGGCGCGCGCCGCGACCATTGACGAAGCCCGCACCATCGCGCGTGATGCCGCCGAAACCATCGGCGTCGAACTGCGCCCGTAAGCAGGTAGCGCCGGGCCATGCCCGGCGGCTCTGCGTGTGTGCAACGGGGTCTGGAAAAGCCGCCGGGCATGGGCCGGCGCTACCGGGTTACTTGACGTCCACCCACACCAGGTGGTGGTCGCTGCCGTCGGCGATCTTCGCTTCCGGGCTTTCATTGGCCGGCCAGAAGACGCCGCTGCCGACGTACTCGAAGCCGGTCGAGGGCAGCACGTAATCCAGGCGCATGGTGCCGGACTTCGGGCCGAAATCGCCGGTGGCGTGGAACGGCGCGCCCTTGCGCACGATGCCCTTGGCCGCATAGGCCAGGCTGGTCTGCTCGCCACCGACGCTGCGCGGGGTGGGGTAGCGCAGCACGCGCGGATTCTCGATCAGGTTGACGATGGCGTCGTGGCGACCGTCGCCGTCCACCGGGTCGTTGTTCAGATCGCCGAAGATCACGAAGCGCGCGTCCTGGGCCAGGCCGCCGCAGTGGCCCTTGTCATCGCACAGCCACGGCTTGTCGCCGGCCGACAGGTATTCCTGCCACAGGCGCAGTTCGTCGTGGTTGCGCGCGGCATTGCGCTTTTCCGGGCCGTCGAACACCGGCGGCGTCGGGTGCGAGACCAGCGCGTGGACCACGCCGGCCGGGGTCTTTACCGGCACGTCCCAGTGCGACTTCGAGGACAGGCGCAGCTGCGACCACACCTGGTCGTTGTAGAAGCTCTTGCCGGTGCGCGGGTCGACCGGGCGGATCGCGCCGGGCATCGTGCTCCACTTCAGCAGCTGGAAGCTGCGCACCTTGGCTTCGTCGATCGGGTAGCGCGACAGCACCAGCATGCCGTACTGGCCCGGGTGCAGGCCGTAGCCCCAGGCGTCGTTGCCGCGGCTGCGGCCTTCGCCGCCGACCGTGCCGTTGCCGTCCAGGTCCAGGCCGCTGGGCACGCCGGTGTTGACCGGCGCCAGGTAGCGGTAGGCGAAGTGCAGCGGCTTGCCGCCGCCGGGCTGGGCCACTTCCAGGTAGCGTTTCTGGAACAGGTCGGCGGCGCGGTGGGCGTCGTCGAAGTCGAATTCGTTCAACAGCACCAGGTCCGGGCGCACCTGCTGCAGCACCGCGGCGATCTTGCGCGCGTGCTCGCTGTCGCCTTCCAGTTCCTTGATCAGGCCGCCGGCATCATCCGAATACAGCGAAGTGTTGTAGGTGGCCAGGCGCAGCGTCGAGGACGGCTTGTCGGTCATCGCAGGGGACTTGGCGAAGGCGGAGGCGCTGGCGCCGCAGAGCAGGGCCAGGGCGAGGATCAGGGGACGGCGGCGGGTGATGTTCATGGGCCGTATTGTGCACCCGGCCCGGTGTCAGCGGTTTGTCAGCGTCCGTCCAGATCGCTGTCGAAATCATGCCAGCGACGGCCGTCGTAGGCCTCCAGCGGGCGGTAGCGGCGCTTGTAGTCCATCTTCTGGTGGTCGCGGATCCAATAGCCGAGGTACAGGTGCGGCAGGCCCTCGCGCCGGGCCCATTCGATCTGCTGCAGGATGGCGAAGGTGCCCAGGCCGCGCGCGGCATGGTCCGGATCGAAGAAGGTGTAGACCGCCGACAGGCCGTGTTCGGTCACGTCGGTCACCGCAACCCCCAGCAGCTGGCTGGGCTGGCCGTCATGGCCGGGCAGGCGCATCTCCAGGAAGCGGGTATGCGACCAGCTGCCGATCAGGAACTGCTCGAACTCGTGCGGGCCGTGGTCGTCCATGCCGCCGTTGGCATGGCGATGGGTCAGGTAGCGGTGGTACAGGTCGAACAGGTCCTGGCGCGGCATGGCGGCGGTGATGCGCACCTCCAGGTCGGCATTGCGCGCGGCGCAGCGGCGCTGGCTGCGGTCGGCGGCGAACCGCGCCACCGGGATGCGCACGGCCACGCAGGCATGGCACTGCGCGCAGTGCGGGCGGTAGACCAGGTCGCCACTGCGGCGGAAGCCCCAGCTCAGGGCCAGCGGGTACAGCCCACCGAGGCGGCGGTCCTGCGGGTCCAGCACCAGATCGCGCGCAACGCGGTCCGACCAGTACCCGCAGGGGTGCTCGCCGGTCTGGAACAGTCTCAGTTCGTCGTCTCTGTCGCCGTGGATCGCCATGGGCACAGCATAGCCCCAGCGTGTCGCAATGGCCGCGACTGTCCGCCGGATGAACGGAACCGGCAGCTGCGTCAACCGATGTCGTGGTCGGGCGTTGTTGTCTCCCGAGGGTGAAGTGATCACCTCGACGCAATGACGCAATCCCCATACCAGGAGTGACTCCATGATCCGTACCCCCCTGCTGCTGGCCCTGCTGCTGGGCACCTCCGCCACCGGCATCGCCCTGGCCGCCGATACCCCCGCCAACCCGAACGCCCCGGCGCAGCGTCATGCCAAGCTGGACACCAATGGCGATGGCGTCATCGACCGCAGTGAAGCCGCCGCCAACCCGCGCCTGGCCGCGAAGTTCGACGCGCTGGACAAGAACAAGGACGGCAAGCTGTCGCGCGACGAGCTGCCGCGCTGGAAGCATGGCCGTCGTGGTGGCCCGGGCGCCTGGATGGCCAAGCTGGACGTGAACAAGGACGGCCGCATCAGCCGTGATGAAGCCAAGGCCGATCCGCGCCTGGCCGCGCGCTTCGACCAGATGGACGTCAACAAGGACGGCTACCTGGACAAGGCCGACCGCGAGCTGCGCATGAAGCAGCACCGTGATGCCTGGTTCGCCACCGCCGACACCAACAAGGATGGCCAGCTGAGCAAGGCCGAGTTCGATGCCGCCAAGGGCCCGATGCACGGTGGCCCGCGCCACGGCGGCCCGCGTGATGGCAACGCACCGAAGCCGCCGCGCTGAACCCCGCAGCGGTGACCAACGACAACGCCGGCCTCGTGCCGGCGTTGTCCGTTGCAGGGTCCTACAGTCGCCCGCTGCGCGCCAGCGAATACACCAGCAGCGCCACCACCATCACGTTCATCGCCAACACGCCGGTCCGGCCGTAGGCCAGTTCATAGCTCCAGTTCCTCGCCGAGCGGCCCTTGCGCGCGGCGTCGCGGGCAATCAGCGGTTTCATGATCCGCTGCAGCGGTACCAGGCACTGGTAATTCACCACGCCCAGGCCGATGACCAGGAGGGCAAGCTGCAGCCACAGCGGCACGGCCAGCATCAGCGAGACCAGCAGGCTGGTGCAGACGACCATCGCAGTGAACGTATTGAGGTGCACGAACCGCCGCACCTCGGCCTGCTCCTGCGGCGTGTCTGCAAAGCGCAGCAGGAAGCGACCGCCGAGATAGCTGCCGGCAATGCCGCCGATGACGCCACCGGCAATGGCCCCCCAGTTGCTGGCGGGAATCAGGTGCAGCTGGCTGGCAGCGGCGGTCAACGAACCCATGGCGGCACCGCCCGCGGCGCTGACCCCGCCCAGCCCCAGTTTGCTGCCACCCACGCCTACCCCGGTGCCCAGCAGGATCGCCGCGCTGGCCGTGCCCGGTGCAGCGATCAGCACCATTGACACCACTGTTGTCGCAAACGCGGCACTGGGCGCACTGCTGCGGGCGAAGTCGCCGAAGCGCTGCAGCAGGCCGTCGCGCACCTGCGCGCGTGCACGTGACAGGCGTTTGCGCACGGCCGCATCGCTGAGGCCGAGCAGGTCGGCCACCTGCTGCGAACGCTGGCCCTCGCGGTAATAGAGCAACAGCACCTCGCGGCTGTCGCTGGGCAGGGCCGAGATGATGTCCTCGGCGACCACTTCTTCTTCCAGCCGCTGCAGGCGGTCGGCCGCGACCGGCGTCGGGTCGGCGGCCATGCCCAGCGCGACCTCGGCGGCGTCGCCGGTCAGCGGACGGCCGCGCTGCGCGCGCAGCCAGTCGCGGGCCAGGTTGCGGGTGATCTGCCGCAGCCACGGCAGGAAGCTGGTCGAGCTGCGCAGCTGGTGCAGCTGCTGCCAGGCTTTGACGAAGGCCTCCTGGGCGATGTCCTCGCTGGCCTGGCGGTCGCGGGTGATCGCCAGGGCGATGGCGGTGACCGTGTTCTGGCAGGCCAGCACGATGCGCCCATAGGCGTGCTGGCAGCCAGTGCTGGCCGCCGGCAGCTCGCGTTCCAGCGTCTCGTCGATCGTTGCAGCGAAAGTCGTCATGGCGGCAGCTCCTGCTGGGATTGTGTCCCAAGACGGAGCTGCGCGCCGGGTGTGACCAGTTTGCGTTCCGGTAGCGCCGGGCCATGCCCGGCGGCTCATCCGTCAGGCCGCTGCGCTCGCCGGGCATGGCCCGGCCCTACCTGCGCATTACGTGGACGGCTGGATGCGGACGCGGACTTCTTCCTCTTCCGGCGGCGCCTGCGGGGCCGGTTGCGCCTGCTGCGGCTGTGCCTGCGGGGCCGGGGCCGGTGCGGCGGGAGCCGGGGCGCCGCGGTGGCGAAGGCCGATCACCAGCGCCACGCCGGCGATCACCACCAGCAGGGCGATGCGGATGCGCCAGGCCCAGCCGCGGCCACTGCCGGTGGTCACGGCGGTATCGCGGAAGGCGAATTCGGCGGTCGGGTGGTCGCGGCGGGTGGTGTCGAGCAGGCGCGCGTCACGCAGGATCTCGCGTGCACGCGGCTGGTCGTCGGCACGCACGATCCACACCGCCGGGTAGCCCTGGCTGTTGCCCAGGTCGGTATAGCTGAACTGGCCACGGCGACGGGTCTTGTACGAGCGGCCGTTGGTCACCTTCACTTCGATGTCGTGGCTGCGCAGCAGCTCGGCCACGCCCTCGACGGTTTCCACGCGCTGGCTGCTGAAAATCTGGCGCATTGCTTACTCCTTGGCCGGCACGGCGGCCGCGGCATCCTGGTCCGGTACCACGCGTATCAGGCCTTCCTGGGCGGTGCTGGCCACCAGCACGCCATCACGGGTGAAGAACTGGCCGCGGGCCAGGCCGCGCGAATCCTGCGCGCTGGGGCTGTCCAGCGAATACAGCAGCCAGTCGTCGGCGCGGAACGGGCGGTGGAACCAGATCGCGTGGTCCAGCGAAGCCATCTGCACGTGCGGATGGTAGTAGCTGATGCCGTGCGGGAAGGTGGCCGTGCCCAGCAGGTGGAAGTCGGAGGCATAGGCCAGCAACGCCTGATGCAGCTCGGGCGCATCGCCGACCGGCTCGCTCAGGCGCAGCCACACCTGGTGGTAGGGCGGGCGCTTGGGTGGGTTCAGTTCGTCGCGCGGGTACACGTGGCGGAACTCGAACGGGCCCCCGCGCGAGAGCCAGCGCTGCACCTTGATCGGCAGCCGCTCCAGCACCTCGGCCGGCAGCGGACGGTTCGGTTCGATGTCCTCCGGCTGCGGCACCTCGGGCATCTTGTGCTGGTGCTGGGCACCGGTCTCGGCCTGCTGGAACGAGGCCGCGCAGAAGAAGATCACCTTGCCGTGCTGGATCGCGGTGACCCGGCGCACGGAGAAGCTGCCGCCATCACGGGTACGGTCCACGTCATAGACGATGGGGTGGTCGATGTTGCCGGCACGCAGGAAGTAGGCATGCAGCGAGTGCACGTGGCGGCCGTTGTCGACCGTGGCCTGTGCCGCCGCGAGCGCCTGGCCCAGCACCTGGCCGCCGAACACGTACTTGGTGCCGATGTCGCGGCTCTGCCCGCGGAACAGGTTGTCCTCCAGCCGCTCCAGGGTGAGCAGGTCGATCAGCTCGGAGACGACGGGTTCGGGCGTGTCGTTCAAGGGGGCGGCCACAGCAGTGAAGAAGCCTTGATTATACCGGTCAGGGGTCGGATCCCTTTCGCTTTGCGAAAGGGCTCTGACCCCAGGGCAGGCGCGGCAGTTACTTGCCGAGCCTCGCCACCAGTGCCTGCAGGGCATTCTGGGCATCCGGCGCGAACCACGCGTCAACGAACCGGTCCAGCTGGATCAGGTCCGGGTGCAGGGCCTCCTGCAGGTCGGCACGGGCCACCGCGCGGGTCAGCAGCATCGGCTGGCGCGGCTGTTTCAGCAGGTTCTGCAGCCAGGCAATGGCGCGTGGCACCACCAGGTCGCCGTCGGCAAGTTCATCGACCAGGCCGATCTGCAGCGCCTGTTCGGCCGGCACCAGCGCGCCCGTGGTGAGCAGGATGCCCGAACGGTGCACGCCCACTGCGCGGCGCAGCAGGCGCTGGATGCCTTCCGGCGCCACCAGGCCCACCTGCACCTCGTTCAGGCCGATGGCATAGGGGCGGGCCGGGTCGGCACTGCGCGCCATCACCCGGTAGTCGCAGCACAGCGCCAGCACGCAGCCGCCGGCCGGCGCATGGCCGGTGATGGCCGCTACCACCGGGATGCGGCTCTCGGCCACGCTGCGCACCGCGCCGAAGAAGGCGTTCCAGCTGTCCAGCAGCTTGTGCTTGTCATCGCCGTGGGAGAGCAGGTGCGGCACGTCCATGCCGCCTGTGAAGACCCGCTCGCTGCCCGACAGCACGATGCCGTGCGCGTCCTCGGCCATCGCCAGCTCGATGGCGTGGATCAGCTGCCGGCACAACTCGGTGTCCAGTGCGTTGACCGGTGGCCGCGCCAGGCGCAGTTCGCGGATGGGGCCATGGTTGATCACCTCGATGAGCATCGTCATGCTGCGGTCTCGTTGCGGACAGGAATCTGAGGCGATGATAACCAAACCATTCGTTGGCGTATTGTTGCTGCTTTGTGCGGGCGCAGCATCGGCGGCGACCGCCGTGCCGGCCTGCGTCACCGTGCAGCAGGGCTGGGCGCGCCTGCCGCCAAACCCGGCCATGCCGATGACCGCTGGCTACGGGGTGATCCATAACGGCTGCGCGAAAGCGGTGGCCATCAGCGGCGCACGCAGCGCCAGCTTCGGTGACGTGTCGCTGCACGAAACCACGATCGTCGATGGGGTCAGCCGCATGCGTGCGGTCGAGCGCCTGCCGCTGGCACCGGGTGCGCGCGCCGAGCTCAAGCCGGGCGGCCTGCATCTGATGCTGATGGAGGGCAGGGGCGCGCTGAAGGAAGGGCAGGTCGTGCCGCTGCAGCTTCAGCTGGAGGGCGGTGGCGAAGCCAGCGTGACGTTGACGGTGCGCAAGGCCGCGCCGTAACGCGTCGCCTGTCCGCCGGGCATGGCCCGGTGCTCCCCCGACATACCGCCGGATCATCACCGGTAGTGCCGGGCCATGCCCGGCGGGGTTTTACGACCAGTCGAACGTAAACAGGACCGTGCGGCTGTGCGGTTCGTAGAACATCACGATGGCATCGGCGCCGGCCGCGACCCAGTTGCTGGCCGGCACGCTGGCCACATGGAAAGAGGCCTGGCCGTCGCGGGTCAGCTGCAGGCCATCGTCGGCCAGCTGGCTGCTGTCATTGCGGAAACGCAGGCTGCCACGCTGCTGGTAGCCGGCGAGATCCTGCAGCTGGAACGCCGCAGGCAGCGGGGCATGGCCGGACCAGTTGCCGAACCAGATCGGGCCGCCCAGCTGCTGCAGCCATGCCTGCTCGTCCAGCTCGCCGTCACCGTAGCGCGAGCAGCTGGCCAGGCGCCCGTGCTGCTGGAAATACGCACGTGCCTTGGCATGGCTCTCGCGCATTTCCACGATATGGGCGCGGCCGTCGTCGCCCTCCACGGCTTCACCCAGGAAGTATTCCTGCGTGCCGAGGAAGCGCATGCGGTTGTCCGCGGTCAGCTCGAAGGCGATCCAGTTGATGCCGGTGAACGCGTTGTGGTGCGCGGTCATTTCAGTCCTTTGAATTGCAGCGGTAGCGCCGGGCCATGCCCGGCGTGCGAAACGCCGGCCAGGGTCGGCACCTACCAGAAGCGGATCAGGTGGAAGCGTTGCGGATCGCGTCCGGCAGCGGCGCGCTCTTGCCGGTCTGCGTATCCATCCACACCACCACCACGTTGCCGTCCGAATACAGCCTGGTGTCGTCCTGCTGGTCGACGATGCGGTGGCCGATGGTCACGCTGCTGTTGCCCAGGCGCTCGACGAACAGCTCGACCAGGATGTCGTTGGGCCACACGATCGGCAGCCGGTAATTGACGTTGGTCGCAGCCACCACCGGTGCGATGCGGTCGGTCATCGACACGCCTTCCACGCCCAGCATCCAGCGCACGCGCGCTTCTTCCAGGTAGGAAATGTACTTGGCGTTGTTGACGTGGCCCATGCTGTCCATGTCACGCCAGCGCACGCTGATCGGGATGCGGGCCAGGATCTTGTGTTCGTTGCTCATCAGGCGTCCTTCTTCTTGCGGGGCGAAGCGGTCTTGCTGGCCTTGCCGGTGCTCTTGGCAGCGGCCGCCTTCTTCGCCGGCTTCTCCGGCTTGACCTTGCGCGGCGGGCGCGCATCGGGCTTGTTGGCCACAGCGGCGGGCTGGTCCGGGCGCGCGCTGGTGGACGGCAGCATGCGGGCCAGGAACTGGCCGGTGTACGACTGCGGGCAGGCCGCCACGTCTTCCGGCGTGCCGGTCACCAGGATGGTGCCGCCGCGGTGGCCGCCTTCCGGGCCGAGATCGACGATCCAGTCGGCGGTCTTGATGACATCCAGGTTGTGCTCGATCACCACCACCGTGTTGCCTTCGTCGCGCAGCTTGTGCAGCACGCCCAGCAGCGCTTCGATGTCGTGGAAGTGCAGGCCGGTGGTCGGCTCGTCGAGGATGTACAGGGTGCGGCCGGTATCGCGGCGCGACAGTTCCTTGGACAGCTTCACGCGCTGCGCTTCACCACCGGACAGCGTGGTCGCGCTCTGGCCCAGCTTGATGTAGCTCAGGCCCACGTCCACCAGCGTTTCCAGCTTGCGGGCGATCGACGGCACCGGCTCGAACAGCCTCAGCGCATCTTCGACGGTCATTTCCAGCACGTCGTTGATGTTGTAGCCCTTGTACAGGATCTCCAGCGTCTCGCGGTTGTAGCGCTTGCCGTGGCAGACGTCGCAGGGCACGTACACGTCCGGCAGAAAGTGCATCTCGACCTTGATCAGTCCATCGCCCTGGCAGGCCTCGCAGCGGCCGCCGCGCACGTTGAAGCTGAAACGGCCCGGCGAATAGCCGCGCGCACGCGCTTCGGGCACCTGTGCGAACAGCTCGCGCAGCGGCGTGAACAGGCCGGTGTAGGTGGCCGGGTTCGAACGCGGGGTGCGGCCGATCGGCGACTGGTCGATGTCCACCACCTTGTCGAACAGGTCCAGGCCGTCGATCTCCTTGTACGGGGCGATCGGGTGCGAGGAGCCGTTGATCTCGTTGGCGGCCAGCGAGAACAGGGTGTCGTTGATCAGGGTCGATTTGCCCGAGCCGGACACGCCGGTCACGCAGGTCAGCAGGCCGGACGGAATCGCCAGGTCCACGCCCTTCAGGTTGTTGCCGCTGGCACCGCGCAGGTGCAGGGTCATCTTCGGGTTCGGCTTGTGCCGGCGCGCCGGAATCTCGATCGCGCGCTTGCCCGACAGGTACTGGCCGGTCAGCGAACGCGGCGCATCCAGGATGTCCTGCAGGGTGCCCTGGCCGACGATCTCGCCACCATGCACGCCCGCGCCCGGGCCGATGTCCAGCACGTAGTCGGCCAGGCGGATCGCATCCTCGTCATGCTCGACCACGATGACCGTGTTGCCGAGGTCGCGCAGGCGGGTGAGGGTCCCCAGCAGGCGTTCGTTGTCGCGCTGGTGCAGGCCGATGGACGGCTCGTCGAGCACGTACATCACGCCGACCAGGCCGGCACCGATCTGGCTGGCCAGGCGGATGCGCTGCGCTTCGCCACCGGACAGCGTGTCGGCCTTGCGCTCCAGGGTCAGGTAATCCAGGCCGACGTCGACCAGGAAGCCCAGGCGTTCGCCGATTTCCTTGACGATCTTCGAAGCGATCTCACCGCGCCAGCCCGGCAGGCTCAGCTCGCTGAAGAACTTCAGTGCTTCGTCGATCGGCAGCACCACCAGGTCCGGCAGCGGGCGGTCGGCCACGAACACATTGCGCGCGGCCTTGTTCAGGCGCGCGCCCTTGCACTCGGGGCAGGCGTGTTCGCTGATGTACTTGCCCAGCTCTTCCTGCACCGCCGCCGATTCGGTTTCCTTGTAGCGGCGTTCCAGGTTGGGAATGATGCCTTCGAAGCGGTGCTTGCGCTGGGTGCGGCCACCGGCCTCGGTGAAATAGGTGAAGGTGATCGCATCATCGCCGCTGCCGTACAGCACGGCCTGCTGCACCTTGTCCGGCAGCGAGTTCCACGACGCATCGACGTCGAACTTGTAGTGCTTGGCCAGCGAGGCGATCAGCTGGAAGTAGTACGCGTTGCGACGGTCCCAGCCGCGCACCGCACCGGCGGCCAGCGACAGTTCCGGGTGCACCACCACGCGCGCCGGGTCGAAGAACTCGGCCATGCCCAGGCCATCGCAGCCGGGGCAGGCGCCCATCGGCGCGTTGAAGGAGAACAGGCGCGGTTCCAGCTCGGGCAGCGAGTAATCGCAGACCGGGCAGGAGTACTTGGAGGAGAACAGGGTCGGCGCGGTCCCGGCGTTGTCCAGGCTCTGCACCGAGGCCATGCCGTCGCCCAGCTTCAGCGCGGTCTCGAAGCTCTCGGCCAAGCGCTGCTTGATGTCCTCGCGCGGGCGGAACCGGTCGATCACCGCTTCGATGGTGTGCTTCTGGCGCAGCGCCAGCGGCGGCACCGCGTCGATTTCATGCAGCTCGCCGTCCACGCGCACGCGCACGAAGCCCTGCGCACGCAGCTGGTCGAAGACCTGCGCATGCTCGCCCTTGCGGTCGCGGATGACCGGGGCCAGCAGCATGTAGCGCTGTTCCGGGTCCAGGGTCAGCACCTGGTCGACCATCTGGCTGACCGTCTGCGCTTCCAGCGGATAGCCGTGGTCCGGGCAGCGCGGGGTGCCGACGCGGGCGTACAGCAGGCGCAGGTAGTCGTAGATCTCGGTGATGGTGCCGACGGTCGAACGCGGGTTGTGCGAGGTCGACTTCTGCTCGATCGAGATGGCCGGAGACAGGCCCTCGATGTGGTCCAGGTCCGGCTTTTCCATCACGCTGAGGAACTGCCGTGCATAGGCTGACAGCGACTCGACGTAGCGGCGCTGGCCTTCTGCATAGATGGTGTCGAACGCCAGCGAGGACTTGCCCGAGCCGGACAGGCCGGTGATCACGATCAGCTTGTCGCGGGGCAGGTCGAGGTCGATGTTCTTGAGGTTGTGCGTCCGCGCGCCGCGGATGCGGATGAAATCCATCGCCATGGGGGATCCGGTTATGGGGGGACGTTGGCTGGGTGCCGGGCCAGCGGGGGACGGGCAGTCGGTCAGCCTACCGAGGTGACCAGATGGGGGCAATAAGCGACAATGCCAGCGCGGTGTCTCACCTTGTGAGACAAGGCGACAGCTTCGTGTAGAGCCGAACCAAGCTCGGCTGCCTCGACCCCGCACCGTTCAGCCGAGCATGGCCCGGCTCTGCTGGGGCCGGGGGCGGACCCCGGCCGGGCCGCCCAGGGTTGACTTGACCGGCGCCCATTGATCTGCGTACAATCCCGCTCCTGTCCGCCCTCGATGGCGGCAGTCCATAGACCACAATAACTACAGAGGAAGTCTGGTCATGTACGCAGTACTGGTCACCGGCGGTAAGCAATACCGCGTGGCGCAGGGCGAAAAGCTCCGCATTGAAAAGCTCGAAGCCGACGTCGGCAGCGAGATCAAGTTCGACAACATCCTGCTGCTCGGCGACAGCGATGGCATCAAGATCGGCGACGCCCTGAGCGGCGCTGCGGTCACCGCCACCGTCCTGTCCCAGGGTCGTGCTGACAAGGTCCGGATCATCAAGTTCCGTCGCCGCAAGCACCACATGAAGCGTCAGGGTCACCGTCAGTACTACACCGAAATCGAGATCACCGGCATTGCCGGTGGCAGCAAGTAAGGAGATAGGTCATGGCACATAAAAAAGGCGTAGGCTCTTCGCGCAACGGTCGCGACTCCAACCCGAAGTACCTGGGCGTCAAGATCTTCGGTGGCCAGGCCATTGAGGCCGGCAACATCATCGTGCGTCAGCGCGGCACCCAGTTCCACCCGGGTTCGGGCGTCGGCCTCGGCCGCGACCACACCCTGTTCGCCCTCGTGGACGGCAAGGTGGAGTTCTCGGTGAAGGGCGCCAAGAAGCGTCGCACCGTCAGCGTCGTGTCGGTCGAAGCCTGATAAGGCTGGACTGGCGGCCATGCCTCGGCATGGCCCTGCTGGTCGAATCGCACGCTGCATGAAGAGCCCCGCTTCGGCGGGGCTTTTCGTTGGAATCAGTGGTACAACGGGCACGGCCCGACATTCAAGCAAGGTGGCGGCACGCAGGCCGCGCCCATCGCAGGCATCGAAACAATGAAACTGGTAGACGAAGCAGAAATCGAAGTGTTCGCCGGCAACGGCGGCAACGGCTGCATTGGCTTCCGTCGCGAGAAGTTCATTCCGCTCGGCGGCCCGGACGGCGGCGACGGCGGTGCGGGCGGCAGCGTGTACATCCGCGCCGACGAAAACCTGAACACCCTGGTCGACTTCCGCCATGACCGCATCTTCAAGGCGCAGCGTGGCGAGAACGGCATGGGCCGCCAGGCCTATGGCAAGGGCGGCGAAGACCTGACCATCACCGTGCCGGTCGGCACCGTGATCATCAACGTGGCCACCGACGAAGTCATCGGCGACCTGACCCAGCATGGCGACCGCCTGCTGGTGGCGCAGGGCGGCCGTGGCGGCCTCGGCAACATGCACTTCAAGAGCTCGACCAACCGCTCGCCGCGCCAGGCGCTGCCGGGCGAGCCGGGCGAAGAGCGCACGCTGAAGCTGGAGCTGAAGCTGCTGGCCGACGTCGGCCTGCTGGGCTTCCCCAACGCCGGCAAGAGCACCCTGATCCGCGCCGTCTCGGCGGCAACGCCGAAGGTGGCCGATTACCCGTTCACCACGCTGTACCCGAACCTGGGTGTGGTGAAGGTGGAGAACTACCGCAGCTTCGTCATCGCCGACATTCCGGGCCTGATCGAAGGCGCGGCCGACGGTGCCGGCCTGGGCGCGCAGTTCCTGCGCCACCTGCAGCGCACCCGCCTGCTGCTGCACCTGGTGGATATCTCCCCCATGGAAGGCGGCGTGGAGGGCATTTCCCCGGTCGAGCAGGTGCGTGCCATCGAGCGCGAGCTGGAAAAGCACGATCCGGAGCTGCTGCAGAAGCCGCGCTGGCTGGTGCTGAACAAGGCCGACCTGATGTTCGAGGACGAGGCCAAGGCCGCGGCCGAGCAGATCGTCGCCGAGCTGGGCTGGAAGGAGCCGTGGTTCCTGGTCTCGGCGCTGGGCCGCGAAGGCACCTTCCCGATCATGAGCCGGGTCATGGCCTTCTTCGACCGCCAGAAGGAAGACGAACTGGAGGCCCGCAACGCGCTGTGATGATGTTGTGGTTCCGCACGAAAAACCCGGCTTCGGCCGGGTTTTTTGTTCTGGTAGTGCCGGCCGCTGGCCGGCAGCCCTGGCGGGTAGAGTCGACTGTCAGTCGACTGCACCTGGCGGAAATGGCAAAACCCCGCGCTGCGCGCGTTAGTCGACTGACAGTCGACTCTACCGGGTCGACATCATCGAGCGGGTCGACATCATCGGATGTGTGGCAATCCCAGATCGCGGGCAACAAAAAACCCGGCCGAGGCCGGGCTTTTGTCTGCTGCCCGACCCCGAAGGGCAGGGCGGCAACGCCGGATCAGGCGGCCTTGAGGGCCTTGATGCGGTCGTTCAGACGGCTCTTATGACGAGCAGCCTTGTTCTTGTGGATCAGGCCACGCGCGCTGAAGCGATCCAGGATCGGCTGGGCAACGGCGAAGGCGGCTTCGGCGCCGGCGGCATCGTTGGCGTCCAGCGCCTTGATCACTTTCTTGACAGCGGTGCGCAGCATCGAGCGCTGAGCCACGTTGCGCGCGTTGCGCACGACGGTCTGCTTGGCGCGCTTCTTGGCGGACTTGATATTGGCCACGGTGGTGGTTTCCTGAAAAAATCGGTGTTATGGGAACAGCAAGCTAGCTAGTATGATGGCGTAAGAAATGCACGTCAAGTCGATTGTCAAGAGGGACGCTGAGTGAGTTCACCCAAGTTGTTGCGGGGCCTGCTGTCGTTCAGCAGCATGACCATGGTCTCGCGCGTTCTCGGACTTGTCCGGGACTTCGTGGTGACCACCACGTTCGGCACCAACGCCATCACTGATGCTTTCTGGGTCGCCTTCAGGGTACCCAATTTCCTGCGCCGTTTGTTCGCCGAAGGCTCATTCGCGACCGCTTTCGTGCCCGTGTTCACGGAAGTGAAAGAGACCCGCAGTCATGAGGAGCTGCGCGAACTGATGGCGCGCACGGCCGGCACCCTCGGCGGCATCCTGATGCTGGTGACCGCCGTGGCGCTGATTTTCGCGCCACAGCTGGCGTCGGTGTTCTCAAGTGGGGTGGATACCGATCCGGTCAAGCAGGGCCTGCTGGTCGACCTCTTCCGCCTGACCTTCCCGTTCCTGCTGTTCGTCTCGCTCACCGCCCTGGCGGGTGGCGCGCTCAACAGCTTCCAGCGCTTTGCCATGCCGGCGCTGACCCCGGTCATCCTCAACCTGTGCATGATCGCCGGCGCGCTGTGGCTGGCGCCGCGGCTGGGCGGCACCCCGGAAAAGCAGATCCTGGCGCTGGGCTGGGCGGTGCTGGCCGCCGGCATCCTGCAGCTGCTGTTCCAGCTGCCCTCGCTGAAGGGCATCAACCTGCTGACCCTGCCGCGCTGGGGCTGGACCCACCCGGGCGTGCGCAAGGTGATGACCCTGATGGTGCCGACCCTGTTCGGCTCGTCGGTGGCGCAGATCAACCTGCTGCTGGATACCGTCATTGCCGCCAAGCTGACCGACGGCTCGCAGTCCTGGCTGTCGCTGGCCGACCGTTTCCTTGAGCTGCCGCTGGGCGTATTCGGCGTGGCCCTGGGCACGGTGATCCTGCCGGCGCTGGCCCGCCACCATGTCAGCACCGACCGCGAAGGCTTCTCGCGCTCGCTGGACTGGGGCCTGCGCATGACCCTGCTGATCTCGGTGCCGGCCATGCTGGGCCTGCTGTTCCTGGCCGAGCCGCTGATCGCCACCATCTTCCAGCACGGCCAGTTCAGCGCTTTCGACACCCGCATGACCGCGCTGTCGGTGTACGGCCTGAGCTTCGGCCTGCCGGCGTTCGCCCTGCTGAAGGTGGTGCTGCCGGCCTTCTACGCCCGCCAGGACACCAAGACCCCGGTGCGCGCCGGCGTGGCCGCGCTGGTGGCCAACATGGTCTTCAATTTCGCCCTGCTGGCCGTGCTGTACCAGGTGATGGTGCCCGACGACCTCAAGGCGCAGGGCGTGATGGCCGCCATCGGCAAGCAGCCGGGCCTGCACTTGGCCTTGGGCATCGCCAGTGCGCTGTCCAGCTACCTGAACCTGGGCCTGCTCTGGTACTGGCTGGGCAAGACCGATGTCTACCAGCGCCGGCCCGGCTGGGGCGGCTACCTGATCCGCCTGCTGGTTGCCTGCGTGGCCATGGTCGGCGTGCTGCTGGCCCTGCTGCACTGGCTGCCTGCCTTCTCGGCCATGGGCGTATGGGAGCGGATCGGCGCCCTGGGGCTGCTGGTCGGCGGCGGCGGCCTGACCTATCTGCTGGCCATGCTGGCGATGGGCTTCCGCCCCCGCGACCTGCGCGGGCATTGATCGGGGCCCACGGCGGCTATACTTCAGGGTTACACCATTGAAGCGGCGGCCCCGGGTGGGCCGGAACGAGAGTTGATGAGCAGGCTGTTCAGAAGCGTCGAGGGCGGGGAGCTGTTCCCCAACGGAAGCGTGGTCTGTATCGGTGCATTCGACGGCCTCCACCTGGGGCATCGTGCGCTGGTCCGCCACGCGGTCGCCCGCGCGCGCGCCTTGGGCGTGGCCGCGGTGGCCGTGGCATTCGAGCCGCTGCCGCGTGAATTCTTTGCCCGGGGCACGCCGCCGCCGCGGCTGACCCTGGCCCGCGGCAAGGTCGGGATCCTGCGCGAACTGGGCGTGGATGCGATCGGCCTGCTGCGCTTCGACGCGGCGATGGCGGCCATGCCGGCCGAAGATTTCGTTCATACGCTGCTGGCGCAGCGCCTGGGCGCGCGCGAAGTGTGGATCGGGCCGGAGTTCTGCTTCGGCAACCGCCGTCGCGGCGACCTGGCCCTGCTGCAGGCGATGGGCGGCGAGCTTGGCTTCACCGCGGGCGAGATCGAAGCGGTCGACCTGCACGGCGATCGCATTTCCAGCACCCGCATCCGCCAATTGCTGCAGGCCGGCGATTTCAGTCATGCCAACGATCTGCTCGGTCGCCCCTACGCAATCAGCGGGCGGGTGGTGCGTGGGCGCCAGCTCGGCCGCACGTTGGGCTATCCCACCGCCAACCTGCGCTTCCCGAAAACGCCGGCGCTGTCGGGCATCTACGCCACGTGGGTGCATGGGGTGTTCGACCAGCCGTGGCCATCGGTGTCCAGCTTCGGCACCCGGCCGACGGTGGAAGGCGTGGAGCCGCTGCTGGAAGCCCACCTGTTCGATTTCCAGGGCGACCTGTACGGTCGACACATCGAAGTGGAATTCGTCGCCAAGCTGCGCGACGAAGAGAAATTCAATGATCTGGCGGCACTGACCGACCAGATGCACCGCGACGCCGACCAGGCGCGCGCCATCCTTTCCGAACATAGATTGCGAGCCACTGCGTGAGCCAGGACTACAAGACCACCCTGAACCTGCCAGCCACCGAATTCCCGATGCGCGGCGACCTGCCCAAGCGCGAGCCGGGCATTCTGGCGCGGTGGGAAGCGCAGGGGCTCTACCAGCAGCTGCGTGACAACGCCGCCGGCCGCCCGCTGTTCGTGTTGCATGACGGCCCGCCGTACGCCAACGGCCGCATCCACCTGGGCCACGCGGTCAACAAGATCCTCAAGGACATCATCGTCAAGTCGCGCTACCTGGCCGGCTTCGATGCGCCCTACGTGCCGGGCTGGGATTGCCACGGCCTGCCGATCGAAATCGCGGTGGAAAAGAAGTGGGGCAAGGTCGGTACCAAGCTCGACGCGGTCGAATTCCGGCAGAAGTGCCGTGAGTTCGCCGAAGAGCAGATCAACATCCAGCGCGCCGATTTCAAGCGCCTGGGCGTGACCGGCGACTGGGACAACCCGTACAAGACCCTCAGCTTCGATTTCGAGGCCAACGAGATCCGTGCGCTGGCCAAGGTCGTGGCAAACGGTCACCTGGTGCGTGGCGCCAAGCCGGTCTACTGGTGCTTCGACTGCGGCTCGGCACTGGCCGAGGCGGAAATCGAATACCAGGAAAAGGAATCGCCGGCGATCGACGTGGCCTACGCCGCGCGCGATGCGCAGGCAGTGGCCCAGGCCTTCGGCGTGAGCCTGCCGGGCGACGTCGAAGTGGCCGTGCCGATCTGGACCACCACCCCGTGGACGCTGCCGGCCTCGCTGGCGGTGTCGCTGGGCGCGGAGATCCGCTACGTGCTGGCCGAAGGCCCGGCGCTCAACGGCAAGCGCCGCTGGCTGGTGCTGGCCGCTGCCCTGGCCGAGCGCGCCCTGCAGCGCTATGGCGTCGAAAACGTGGTGCTGCACGGTGAAACCACCGGCGCGGCGCTGGAAAACCAGCTGCTGGCGCATCCGTTCTACCCGGAGCGCGAGATCCTGGTGCTCAACGGCGAACACGTGTCCGACGAGGACGGTACCGGTGCGGTGCACACCGCCCCTGGCCACGGCCAGGAAGACTACGTGGTCAGCCAGAAGTACGGCCTGCTGGACAAGTACAACGCCGGCCAGGTCACTCCGATCGACGGCCGTGGCGTGTACCTGGAATCGACCCCGCCGGCCGGTGACGTGGTGCTGGCGGGCCAGCACCTGTGGAAGGCGCAGGAAGCCATCGTCGGCGTGCTGCGCGACAACGGCGCGCTGCTGGCCTTCCACCCGATCCGCCACAGCTACCCGCACTGCTGGCGCCACAAGACGCCGGTGGTGTTCCGCGCCACCCCGCAGTGGTTCATCTCGATGGACAAGGCAAACCTGCGCAACGATGCGCTGGCCGCCATCGATACCGTGGGCTGGTTCCCGAGCTGGGGCAAGGCGCGCATCCAGAGCATGGTCGACGGTCGCCCGGACTGGACCATCTCGCGCCAGCGCACCTGGGGCGTGCCGATCGCGCTGTTCACCCATCGCCAGACCGGCGAGATCCACCCGCGCACGGTGGAGCTGATGCAGCAGGTCGCCGACCGCGTCGAAGCCGAGGGCATCGACGTGTGGTACTCGCTGGACGCGGCCGAACTGCTGGGCGCCGAAGCGGCCGACTACGAGAAGGTCACCGACATCCTCGACGTCTGGTTCGATTCGGGCGTCACCCATGAAGGCGTGCTGGCCGCGCGTGGCTTCGGCAAGCCGGCCGACCTGTACCTGGAAGGTTCCGACCAGCACCGCGGCTGGTTCCAGTCCTCGCTGCTGACCGGCGTGGCCATCGACCAGCGTGCCCCGTACAAGCAGTGCCTCACCCACGGTTTCACCGTGGACGAGCACGGCCGCAAGATGTCCAAGTCGCTGGGCAACGGCATCGAGCCGCAGGACATCATGAACAAGCTGGGCGCGGACATCCTGCGCCTGTGGATCGCCTCGGCGGACTACAGCAACGAAATGTCGCTGTCGCAGGAAATCCTCAAGCGCAACGCCGATGCCTACCGCCGCCTGCGCAACACCGCGCGCTTCCTGCTGGGCAACCTGGATGGTTTCGATCCGGCCCAGCACCTGCGCCCGCTGAACGAGATGGTCGCGCTGGACCGCTGGATCGTGCATCGCGCCTGGGAGCTGCAGGAAAAGATCAAGGCCGCGTTCGACAACTACAACATGGCCGAGATCGTCCAGCTGCTGCTGAACTTCTGCAGCGTGGACCTGGGCTCGCTGTACCTGGACGTGACCAAGGACCGCCTGTACACGATGCCGACCGATTCGCACGGTCGTCGTTCGGCACAGAGCGCGATGTACCACATCGCCGAAGCGTTCACCCGCTGGATCGCGCCGATCCTGACCTTCACCGCCGACGAGCTGTGGGGCTACCTGCCGGGCGAGCGTGCCGAGCACGTGCTGTTCACCACCTGGTACGACGGCCTGGCGCCGCTGCCGGCCGATGCCCAGCTCAATGCCGCTGATTTCGATCAGCTGCTGGCCGTGCGCGAGCAGGTCGCCAAGGTCCTCGAGCCGATGCGCGCCAACGGTGCGATCGGTGCTGCGCTGGAAGCGGAAATCACCATCGCCGCCAGCGAAGAGCAGGCCGCGAAGTGGCAGCCGCTGGCCGATGAACTGCGTTTCCTGTTCATCAGCGGCGACGTGCAGGTGCGCCCGGCGACCACCGACGAAGTGTTCGTCAGCGCCCAGCCGACCCAGAAGAGCAAGTGCGTGCGCTGCTGGCACCACCGTGCCGACGTCGGCAGCAATGCCGACCACCCGGAACTGTGCGGCCGCTGCGCGGGCAACATCACCGGTGCTGGTGAAGTGCGGAGCTGGTTCTGATGGCCGCGCCCCGTCCGCATCCGAACGCCCTGGTCTGGCTGCTGCTGTCGGCCGCCATCATCGGCCTGGACCAGTGGTCCAAGGCCTGGGTGCTGTCGAGCCTGCCGGAGTTCCAGCCGGTGGTGGTCATCGACGGCTTCTGGAACTGGTACCGCACCTACAACACCGGTGCAGCGTTCAGTTTCCTGAGCGATGCCGGTGGCTGGCAGAAGCACCTCTTCACCGTGCTGGCCATCGCCATCAGCGCCCTGATGGCGTGGTGGCTGCGCGCCACCGCCCGTGGCAACTGGAAGGCGGCGGTGCCATACGCGCTGATCATCGGCGGTGCCATCGGCAACGTGATCGACCGCCAGGTGCACGGTCACGTGGTCGATTTCATCCAGTGGTATATCGGTGACCATGTCTGGCCAGCGTTCAACGTGGCCGACTCGGCCATCGTGGTCGGTGCCGTGGGCATCGCCCTGTTTGGCCTGTTCGACGGCAAGTCCGCCAAAAAGGCGGATAATGCCACCCCGAAACCGTAAGCCGGCCGCTGCCGGGAGACTGAACTGATGGATGTGCTGCTCGCCAACCCGCGTGGTTTCTGTGCCGGTGTCGATCGTGCGATCGAGATCGTCAAGCGCGCGATCGAAACGCTGGGCGCGCCCATCTACGTCCGCCATGAAGTGGTGCACAACCGCTTCGTGGTCGACGACCTGAAGCAGCGCGGCGCGATCTTCGTCGAGGAACTCGATGAAGTGCCGGACAACAACACGGTCATCTTCAGCGCGCACGGCGTCTCCCAGGCCGTGCGTCAGGAAGCCGACCGTCGTGGCCTGAAAGTGTTCGACGCCACCTGCCCGCTGGTGACCAAGGTTCACTTCGAAGTGGCCCGCCACTGCCGTGCCGGCCGTGACGTGGTGCTGATCGGCCACGCCGGTCACCCGGAAGTGGAAGGCACCATGGGCCAGTGGAACCGCGAAGCCGGTACTGGGCAGATCTACTTGGTCGAGGACGTGGAGCAGGTCGCGTTGCTGGAAATCAACCAGCCGACGAACTTCGCCTACACCACCCAGACCACGCTGTCGGTGGACGACACGCGCGGCATCATCGAGGCGCTGCGCGAGCGGTTCCCGGAGATGCAGGGCCCGAAGAACGACGACATCTGCTACGCCACGCAGAACCGCCAGGACGCCGTGCGCGATCTGGCCAAGCGCTGCGACCTGGTGCTGGTGGTGGGTTCGCCCAACAGCTCCAATTCCAACCGCCTGAGTGAGCTGGCCCGCCGCGAGGGCGTGGAGAGCTACCTGATCGACGGCGCGCACGAGATCGACCCGCGCTGGGTGGAAGGCAAGCAGCACATCGGCGTGACCGCCGGCGCCTCGGCACCGCAGGTGCTGGTGGATGGCGTGCTGGCCCGCCTGGCCGAGCTCGGCGCCAACGGCGTGGGCGAGCTGGACGGCGAGCCGGAATCGATGGTGTTCGCGCTGCCGAAGGAACTGCGGCTGCGGTTGGTGGATTGACTGCGGAAGGTGCTTCGCCGGGCATGGCCCGGCGCTACCGGGTGCATGTCATCCACGCATGGCGTAGAAAGGGCATCGCCTGTCCGCGGCAGTAGATCCACGCCATGCGTGGATGAGCTCTCACCGATGAACCTCGGCCATTACGGAAAATCTGTACCTGGCAGCATGAGGGCTACTACGATGCGAGGCATCCTCGCTGATTTCGTGAGAGTGCCAGTGAAGTCATTGCTGATCCTGTCTTCGCTCATTCCCCTCGCAGCGGTTGCGGCGACACCTTCTTCTCAAGCATGGAGTCCCGCTGCAAGCGCTTCGCAGCTGGCAGCGCTGGATTACATCGAGAGGCTGGAGGTGGCGCGAAGCGCCGGGCCGCAGGCCGCCGCTGATGCGTTGGGTATCGAGAGCGGCTCCGGCGCGGACGCTGCGTCGGTCTCTGGGATCGCCCGGAATTTCGGTGGTATTGAACTTGCTGCCGAGCTTTCACAACAATCAGGCCAGACCGTGATCGTCGTGAAAGCATCGGGCGGGTGTGTCGAGCGGGAGAATGCGAGGGCGAAACTGGCACTCGGCAGGATCGTATGGGCTCCGCTGGCCGATTCCCTTGCGCCGGTAATAGGTTATGCGCACTTCCAGGGAGGCTCGGCGTCGACGGTATTTTTCGATGCAACCGGCTCGAGGTGTTTGACCGGTGTCAGGATCGAAGATCCGGCGAGATTGAAGGCGGCCATTGAGGCGGCTGGGAAAGAAGAGGCGTCGAATCAGCTTCCGTGATGGATGTGCCTCAATAGTTCTCTCGACCATGACCTTCGGCCATGGGGTTGGGCACGCCACAGGCCTAGCATCAAAGGTTCTACCGTAGCTGGAACCTGCCTGATGAAGACCCGTGCCCTGGTGATGTCCGTGCTGTTCGCGCTGGCTGCCACGCCTGCGCTGGCGCAGACCTCGCCGCCGGGCGACGCCGCGGCCCCTGGCCTGCTGCGCATCGATGTAGATGCACGTGACCTTGCCCGTCGCATTTTCAAGGTGACCGCCACCGTGCCGGTCACGCCCGGTCCGGTCACTCTGCTGTACCCGCAGTGGATCCCCGGCAACCATTCGCCCACCGGCCCGATCGACAAGCTGGCCGGCCTGCGCGTGACCGCCAACGGCAAGCCGCTGGCCTGGCAGCGCGACCAGTTCAATGTCTATGCGTTCAAGGTGGACGTGCCCGACGGTGTCAGCGAGATCGTCGCGCACTTCGATTTCCTCTCCTCGCAGGGCGGCAGCCAGGGTCGTGTGGTGATGACTCCGGAAATGCTCAACCTGCAGTGGAACGCCAACTCGCTGTATCCGGCCGGCGTCGATGCGCGCAACCTGCAGGCGCAGGCCAGCGTGACGCTGCCCAAGGGCTGGGGCTATGCCACCGCACTGGAAACCGCGCGCCGCGATGGCGACACCGTGGTGTTCAAGCCGATCTCCTATGACCACCTGGTCGATTCGCCGCTGTTTGCCGGCGAGCACCACCAGCGCATCGACCTCGACCCGGGCGCGAAGGTGCCGGTGCACCTGAATGTGTTCGCCGACGACGCCAAGTCGCTGAAGCCGACCGACGAACAGATCAAGCTGCACCGCGCGCTGGTGCAGCAGGCCGACAAGCTGTACGGCGCACGCCACTACGATCACTACGAATTTCTGCTGGCCCTGACCGACCGCCTCGGCGGCATCGGCCTGGAACACCACCGGTCCAGCGAGAACAGCGCCGCGCCCGGCTACTTCACCGAGTGGGACAGCAACGCGTGGATGCGCGACCTGCTGCCGCACGAGTACACCCACTCCTGGAACGGCAAGTACCGTCGCGGCGCGGACCTGGCCACCGCCAATTTCAACGTGCCGATGGGCGACAGCCTGCTGTGGGTGTACGAGGGCCAGACCCAGTTCTGGGGCCAGGTGCTGGCCGCGCGCTCGGGCCTGTGGTCGAACGAGCAGACCCGCGACATGCTGGCCAACGTGGCGGCGACCTACGACCGTGGCCGCCCGGGCCTGGCCTGGCGCGCGCTGCAGGACACCACCAACGACCCGACCATCGCCCAGCGCCGCGGGCTGGCCTATCGCAACTACCAGATGAGCGAGGACTACTACTCCGGCGGGCAGATGCTGTGGCTGGAAGTGGAAGGCAAGCTGCGCGAGCTGAGCGGCAACCGTCGCAGTCTGGACGATTTCGCACGCGCGTTCTTCGGTGTCGGTAATGGCGATTGGAACGTCAAGCCGTACACCTTCGAGGATGTGGTGGCGACCCTCAACGGCATCGCGCCGTACGACTGGGCCAGCTTCCTGCGGCAGCGCCTGGACGGGCATGGTTCGCTGACCGGTGGCCTGGAACTGGCCGGCTGGAAGCTGGCCTACCGCGATACGCCGAACGAGGCCTACAAGGCGCAGGAAAAGCGCGCCAAGGCCGCGCTGCTGGCGTACTCGCTGGGTGCCACCGTGCTCGATACGGGCGTGGTGGGTGACGTGATCTGGGACAGCCCGGCCTTCAACGCCGGCCTGGCACCGGGCATGAAGGTGATTGCCGTGGGTGGCCGCGAGTACAGCAGCGAGCGCCTGAAGGAGGCGGTCTCTGCCGCGGCCAGGGACAAGGCGCCGATCGTGCTGCTGGTCAAGCAGTTCGATCGCATCGATACGATGAACATCGATTACCACGGAGGCCTGCAGTACCCGGTGCTGGAGCGCATCGCCGGCAAGCCGGACCGCCTTGCCGAGCTGTGGAAGGCGCGATGATGTGGTGATTTCTGTAGAGTCGACCGTTGGTCGACTGCCTTTGGCAGAAGCAGCCGAGCATGGCTCGGCTCTACAGAAGAGCAGCAGCAGCCGAGCATGGCTCGGCGCTACAGAAGAGCAGCAGCAGCCGAGCATGGCTCGGCTCTACAGAAGAGCAGAAGCAGCCGGGCATGGCTCGGCTCTACAGAAGAGCAGAAGCAGCCGAGCATGGCTCGGCTCTACAGAAGAGCAGCAGCAGCCGAGCATGGCTTGGCTCTACAGAAGAGCAGCAGCAGCCAAGCATGGCTCGGCTCTACAGAAAAGCAGCAGCAACCGAGCATGGCTCGGTTCTACAAGAGCGGCAGCAGTCGACCAACGGTCGACGCTACAAAAGCGTTTATTCGACGTCGGCCGCGCTTTCGCAGATGCGCTCCGGCGCGCACAGGCGATCCAGCAGGGCCAGGGTCACGCCGTTGCTCCAGCCGAAACCATCCTGCAGCGGGTATTCGCCGCCGCCACCGCCGCTGGCCGAGCCGTCCACCACGTACTTCTCCACCAGCTTGCCGTCGCGGTCGTAGACCGATTGCACCGTGTGCAGGAAGCGCACGCCCAGCGTCCGCGCCAGAGCCTGCTGGCCGTACTGCTGCAGCCCATCCACCGCCACCCACTGCAGCGGCGCCCAGCCGTTCGGGGCGTCCCATTGCTGCCCGGTATCGCGCTGGGTGGTCAGCAGGCCACCGGAGCGCAGCAGGCCGGCTTCCACGGCAGCGGCGGTGCGTCGCGCCTGGGCAGTGTCGGCAATCTTGAGCCACAGCGGGAACAGCGTCGCGGCGGTCAGGGCAGGGCGCTGCTGGCCGCTGTCCAGGTCGCGGTCGACGTAGTACCCCTGGCGCGCATCCCACAGCTGCGTGTTGATGGCCGCGCGGCGTGAGGCGGCCAGCTGCTGGAAACGGCGCGCATCGTCACGCGCACCCGATGCCGTGCTCGCGCGCGCGAGCGTCTGCTCCAGCTGGAACAGCAGGCTGTTCAGATCCACCGGCACAATGGACGTGGTGCGGATACTGGACAGCTGCGCCGGGTCATCCAGCCAGCGCGAGCTGAAATCCCAGCCGGATTCGGCACCGGCGCGCAGATCGCGGTACACCTGCGAGGGCGCACGTTGTGATGCCTGCGCTGCCGTCGCCAGATCATCCGTCCACGATTCGGTACGCGGCACCGCGCGCGCATCCCAGTAGCGGTTCAACAGCTGGCCATCGGCCAACCGCACCACGCGTTCGCGCGCCTGGCCCGGTGCAAGGCCCTCCGCGCCTTGCGTCCAGAATGCGTGTTCGATGCGCAGCTGCGGCAGGTAGCGCCGGTACGCGTCGTCACCTTCGTGGCTGGCCAGCAGTTCCACCATCAGGCTGAAGAACGGCGGCTGCGAGCGGCTGAGATAGTAGCTGCGGTTGCCGTTGGGGATGTGGCCATACTGGTCCAGCTGCCAGGCGAAGTTGTCGACCATGTCGCGCACCTGCTGCCAGCGTTGACTGGACGCCAGGCCGAGCAGGGTGAAGTAGCTGTCCCAGTAATAGACCTCACGGAAGCGGCCGCCGGGCACCACGTACGGGTGCGGCAGGGGCAGTAGTGAACCGTGCGGATCAACGGTGGTGGTGTGCCGCTGCAGCACCGGCCACAGGCCTTCGATGTGCGCGCGCAGTGTTTCCCCTGCGGGTGGTACGTAGGCCGGTGCATCGCCCGGTACCGTGAAGCGGGTCGCGACGAAATCGCGCAGTGTGTAACCGGGTTGCCGCTGTGCGGCCTGCCAGTCGGCCAGCACGGCCGCAGCCGGCTGATGCGGTACGGCGTCGGCGAAGGTCTTCTGGTCGGCGAACAGATGGGCGCGCTGCACCTGCTGGAACAACGGCGCGAGCGGCTGGTCGGGAGGCTCAGGGGCGCGGGCGGTTTCTTCGGCCGCTGCACTCGCCATGCAGAGCATCAATGCCAGCGACGCACCGGCCTGGAATATCGAGGGACGCATGGCGTGCCTCCAGAAGGGTGTGCGGCCACTGTAGCCCCGCATGCGTGAAAGCGGTTTGCCTTTTGTAGCGTCGAGCCATGCTGGACTCTACAAACGCGGCAGCCGAGCATGGCTCGGCTCTACAGGAGGTGCGGCAGCCGAGCATGGCTCGGCGCTACACAAGCAGGTCAGCGGAACTGCAGCGTCAGCAGGAAGTAACGCCCCAGCGGATCATCCAGCCCGGGCATCTGTCCGCCGCTGCCCACCAGGTAATTCACCGGCGCGGTATCCAGCACGTTGTGCACGTCCAGCGCCGCCACCACGCGCGGGCTCAGCTTGCGCGCCACGTGCAGGTTCCAGCGCAGCTGCGCGGGGTTCATGCAGCGATGCGCCTCGCGCTGCTCCACCGGGCAGTCCTCGCCAGCCAGCCACGCACGCGTGCGGCCCACGCGGTTGCCGCGCAGTGCGATGTCCCACGAGGGGTTCTGCCACTGCACGTTGATGATGCCGGCGAAAGTGGGCGTGGCGTGGCCGCGCAGGTCCACCGATTCACCGTGCGCGCGGTCGCGGCGCAGCTCCTGCTGTTTCAGGCCATCCAGCGAGAACAGCCACTGGCCATCGCGGCCGGCATCGATGCGGTACTCGCCGCGCAGCACCCAGTTGCGCGAGGTGGTGCGGCCGATGTTGTCGAAGGACAGGCGCAGGTCGCGCAGGCGGCCCTGCTCATCCAGTTCCCACGTATCGGGGTTCCACAGCGCATCGCTGGGCTGCAGCGCGAGGATCTCGTTGCGCAGCTCGACGATGTTGTGGGTCAACGACAGCGAGAACGCGTCGGTGGGCGTCCAGCTGGCCGCCAGCGAGTGACTGCGCGAGGTTTCAGCGCGCAGTGCGTCGTTCTCCACCACGTCCACTTCCACCGCGCAGCCACCACCGCGCAGCGTGCGTGCACACGGCGGCAGGGTGTCCGACGCGGGCAGGGCCAGCAGGCCGAAGTAGGCCGGTGGCCGCCGCCGTTCGAACAGGCTGGGTGCGCGGAAGCCGCGGCCACTGGCCAGCAGGAACGACCAGTGCGGGCTCGGGCTCCAGCGCAGGCCGGCACGCGGCGAGAACGCGCTGTCACCATCATCGCGGTCCAGCCGCGCGGCCAGGTCCAGGCGCAGCGTCGAGGCCAGCGGCAGGCCGAGTTCGGCATACGCCGCGCTGCTCGGCCGCGACAGCCGCCGCTGTTCCAGCGGCAGGCCCAGCGCCAGTTCGCCCTTGCCCAGCAGCGGATCGGGCAGCGAGGTCCAGCGTTCCTGGCGCAGGTCGAGGCCGGTGGCCAGCTGTGCCTTGCCGCCGGGCAGGTCCATCAGTTCGCGCTGCACGCCCCACCAGCCCTGCAGCTGGGTGGTGCGGCCGCGGTTGCGGATGGTCGGGAACAGTTCGTCGGCCAGGCCCGGTGGCAGCGTGGAAAAACCGGGCAGGAAGTCCAGCGCGAGCGCGGCCTCCAGCAGGCGTTCGCTGCGCACGGCGCCGCCGGTACGCAGGTCCACCTGGCTGCGCTGCGCACTCAGCCCGGCCTCCCAGCTGCGGCCGCGCCGGTCGCGGCCGATGCCAACGGTCAGGTCGCCTTCGCTGGCGCGCACCCGCGGCTGCACCTCGCCGCCCTCCTGCAGCACCACGTTGAGCAGGGCGTTGCGGTTGAAATCCAGCGCCACCGCAGTGGGGCCCAGTTCGAAGCGCTGGCGGTTGTGGCTGGCGCGCGCGTCGACATAGGCGTAGCGGCCTTCGCCGCGCTCGTGGCGGTAGTGCAGGTAGCCGGCCACCGTGTCCGAGGCCGGCTGCAGCGAACGCGGGCGCACGCTGTCATACCAGCAGCCGTCCTCGTCCTCCTGCAGCGGCGCATGGCATTCGCTGGCCGGGTAGTAATCGCCGTTGGCCAGGATCAGGCCGATCGGGTACAGCGCGCTGTCGGCATGCCAGCGACGGCGGTCGCCGGCCACGTGGCGCAGGCGGTGCAGGTCGAGGCCGGCGAACCAGCGGTCACCGTTGTCGCGCACGCCGCCGGTGGCGGCCTGCACGCGATGCTGGTCACCATCGCCGCGGCCGCTGACGCCGGTCTGCAGGGTGGCTTCCGGGCCATCGGCCTGGTCGCGCAGGATGATGTTGACCACGCCGGACATCGCGTCGGCGCCGTAGATGGCCGAGGCGCCGCCGCGCACCAGTTCGATGCGTTCAACGAAGCTGAGCGGAATGCCGCCGAGGTCGGTCAGGCCGCCTTCTTCCAGCGACACCATGGGGTAGCGCGGCAGGCGGCGGCCGTTGACCAGGAACAGCGTGGCGCGCGGGCCCATGCCGTCCAGGCTGGTGGTGGCGGCCGCGCCCACCGGCAGGTACAGCGAATCGCCGCCGCGCGAGGTGCTCAGTGGCGGATGGCCGTTCATGCCAGGCAGGTGGCGCAGCAGATCGAACAGCGTGCCGTAGCCGCTGCGCAGGATGTCCTCGCGCTCGATCACCGTCACCGGCAGGGTGGTCTGCACCGAGGTGCGCGGCAGGCGGCTGCCGGTCACATGGACCGGTGCCAGGTCCACCTGTGCCGGCCGCTGCGGTCGCGGCGGCGGGGCGGGCGCAACCGCAGCAGGCGCCGATGCCGCCACCGCATGGCGACGCAGCACGTAGCCACCGCCGGCGGTGCGCAGGATGTTGATCGGCCGGCCGGCCACCAGCGCCTTCAGCGCAGCGGCAGGTTCCTGCGGTCCCTGCGTCCCGGGCGTGCGCAGGTCGGCCAGCTCGCGTGCATCGAACACCAGCGATACACCGCTCTGCCGCGCCCACTGCTGCAGCGCCGGGGCCAAGGGGCCGGCGGCGATGTGGTATTCGATCGGGGCGGCGGCGGGCGATGCTGCGGTGGCCGTGGCACCGGCCAGGGCAAGCCACAGCAGGACCCTCAAACGCTGCCGCAGTGCCCCGGGGCTGGGCATCGGCGCCGCCTCAGTAAGTGCGGCGCAGTTCCAGCGCGCCATCCTTGCGCGGCTGGCCAGCGATCGACCACCCCAGTTCCAGGGCAGACAGCAGTTCATGCGGATCGCCGGCACGGAAGCTGCCGCTCACGGCCAGGTCGGCGATGTCCGGGTCGGCAATCACCAGCGGCGTGCTGCCGTAACGGTTCATGCGCTCGACCACGATGGACAGGGGCGTGGCATCGAACACCAGCCGGCCCTCGGGCCAGGCTTCGGCCGCGGCGGTGGTGGCCAGCTGCGGGCCTGGCTGGATGCGGCCGGACGGCGACACCTGCAGCTGCTGGCCCGGGGCCAGCGTGTGCTGGGCGCTGCCGCTGGTCACTTCCACGGCGCCTTCCAGCAGCGCCACTTCCACCCGGCCATCGCTCAAGCGCTCGACCTGGAAGGTGGTACCGATGTCGCGGATGCTGCTGCCGCCGGCCTGCACCCGCAGCGGGCGCAGGGAGGCGGCCACCTGCAGCTGCATGCGGCCGCGTTCCAGTTCCAGTTCGCGCTTGCGCCAGCCGAAGCGGGCGCTCAGCGTGGTGCCGGCATCGAGTGTGGCCACGCTGCCATCGGCCAGCGTGCGCACCTGCGGCAGGTGGCTGGCGTTGGCGTAGCGCTGCGGGGTGGGGTTGCCGTCGGTGTAGAGCATCCAGCCGATGCCCACGGCCAGGCAGACACCGGCCGCCGCCGCCACCGATGGCAGCCAGCGCCGTGCAGGCGCGCGTGCGGCGCGGGCAGCGGCGGTGCGCAGCCACGGGTCGCCGGACAGGCCAGCGCTGCGCAGGTGCAGCTTCTCGGCCTGTGCCCAGGCGGTAACGTGGGAGGGGTGTTCGGCCAGCCAGTCCTCGAACGCGTCGCGCTCAATCGAGGTGCAGTCGGGGGCCTCCAGGCGGGCCACCCAGGCGCTTGCGCGCTCGAACAGCAACGTGTCATCCATGTATGCGTCGCGGGTCACTCACTCTCTCCATCAGTGTGGAGAGGATTGCTGCCCAGCTCCTTGCGCAGGCCCTGAAGGGCACGGGCGATGTGTTTTTCCACCGTCTTGGCGGTGATGCCGCAGTGCCGGGCGATCTGTGCATAGCTCATCCCGGTGATGCGGTTGAGCAGATACACCTCGCGGGCACGTTCGGGAAGCTTGAACAGTGCCTGTCGCAGCAGCGCGATCATCTGGCCGGATTCTGCCTGACGCAGCGGATCGGGAGAAGTGCCGTGCGGCTCATCGCCGCCGTCGCGTTCACCCAGTGGCAGGTGAACGCGCGCGTGTGGCGAACGCCCGCGGTCAGCCAGGCGGTTGCGGGCGATGCGGTACAGCAGCAGGCGCAGCTCGTCGGTGCCGTGGCCGCGGTAGCGGATCAGCCGCTCGATGCTGTCCTGCGCGATGTCCTCGGCATCCTCCGGGCCGACACCGCGCATGCGCAGGAAGGCGCACAGCGGCGCACGTTCCTCACGGATGAAGGTGATGAAGGCATCCGGAACCCCGGCCGGGTCCGGCGCGCGCTGGGGCAGGGGGGAGGGGGCGGACAGGGGGAAGGCCTCGAACGACAAACGCGTCATCGAGTTTTACAAGACGAAGACCGCGGGGGGAAGTGCGTGTCGTTTGCGACATGCCTGGATGAATGAGTTCAGATTTTCGCGTGCGACGCACTGGGGGTGTGCGGCGCGCTGCGGCGTTCTGCTTTCGTCCCGCGTGGTGCGGGTTGGAGAGAGAGACCGCAATGAAGCATTCGAAGTTGAGCCTGGCCCTGGCCGGCCTGGTGGGTATGGCAACGCTGGGCGCGATGGGTGACGCAGCGGCGATGAACTACCACGTGCAGGACGACCGCGTCGTTCTCAGTGGCGGGGTGACCTTCGCTGATGTCGTCGCGCTGCCGGCGCTGCTGGCCAAGGCGCAGGAAGAAGGCCGCCCGATCCGCGAAGTCGTGCTGCGCACCTCGAACGGTGGCGCGCTGATCGCCGGTGAGTGGCTGCAGGCCATCATCCGCACCCAGGGCCTGGACACCATCGTGTCTGGCCACTGCATTTCGTCGTGCTCGATCATGCAGTCCGGCGGCGTCAACCGTTACCTGGCCGGCGACCTGCCGGTGGTCGATTCGGTGCAGATCCATGCCGCCAGCAGCGGCGGCCGCATCACCTACAGCCCGTCGCCGCGCATGACCCAGATCTACACCGGCAACTACGGCGGCGGCATGGATGCCGGCCTGCTGCACAAGGCCATGTATGAAGTGGTGGCGCCGAACGGCCTGCTGGTGTTCCGCGACCCGTCGCGCACCAATGGCACTTCGGTCAGCTTCGACCCCGATGGCAGCGGCCGCAACCTGCAGCTCTTCCCGGGCCAGGACATCCGCAGCAACAACATCATCACCGAGGCCGGCTACCGCGACCCGGGCGATACCCTCACCGTCACCGGCAACGTCAGCGGTGACATCAACCCGGGCTACATGGCCACCGCACGCAAGCTGCAGGCGCTGGTGGATGATGACTTCGCGCGCTGGAACGACGACGAGTACGAGACCACCTACATCAACTATGCGGTGACCCTCTACAACCTCGCGTCCAACGGCCCGAATGGCGTTGGCCAGTTCTCGCTGCAGGACTACCTCAACAATCCGGGCAACCAGGCGTTCCTGCAGGGCCAGCTGCGCCTGGCCGATCTGGATGCCTCCGCGCTGGCCAACTCGGCCGGCGTGATCCGCGTTGCCAAGGGCGGCACCTGGCGCACCTCGGCCACCACGGGTGCTGATTTCATGCTGGTCGACGGCGGTACCCTCGCCCTGGAAGGCGGCGCACTGCGCGCACCGGAAGTGCGGGTGATGGCCGGCGGCCTGGTGGTCGGCCATGGCGACATCGCCTCGCTGGAAACCGACACCGATGCACTGCTCAACGCCACCGGTCCGTCGCTGCGCGAGGACGGCTTCAACCGACTGCGCGTGTACGGCACGCTGATGCCGCGCGGTGGCGACCTGGTCACCCACGGCTACGTCAACATCATGCCGGGCGGCAACGTGCTGTTCGATGTCACCGAAGCTGGTGGCAGTGCCGCTGGCCGCCTGCGCGTGGGCAGCTTCTTCGACGACGGCCAGAACGATGGCGCGCTGGTGATCTCGCCGGGTGCGCACCTGGAATTGAACGTCGCCCAAGGCTTCTACGCCGGCAACTACCAGCGTGAACTGGTCACCGGCCCGATCTACGAGGATGGCTTCGCCGATGCCGTCCGCCTGGGCGATACCGGCTACAGCGCCAGCATCACCGACAACGAAGTCTTCCGTCCGCGCCACAACTCGCTGCTCAGCTTCAACATCCACCAGAGCGAAGACGGCCTGTCGCTGACCGCCAACCCGGGCTTCGACCAGCTGGCACAGCTGACCGCCAGCAACGGCAACCAGAGCCTGGGCGTCGCCCTGGCCGCCGCAGGGGATCGCCAGGACGCGCGCCTGAAATCGCTGCTGGGCGCCCTGCAGTTTGCCGACCGCGATGTCATCGCCCAGCAGGCCGGTGCCCTGCGCGGTGACGCGCACGCCAGCCTGCGCCTGGCCGACAACGCCCTGCTGGGCAGCATCGGCAACGTCGTCACCCAGCACCAGGCCGGCCTGCGCAGTGGCAGCGGCGATGCCGGCGGCCTGGCTGCGCAGGCGGCACAGGCGGCGTCGGCACAGCCGGGCATGGCCAACGGCAGCCTGTTCAACCAGCTGGCCATGCACCTGGTGGAGCCGGCCGCGCAGGCGGTGGCCGGTTCGAGCGGCGTCAACTATGGCCCCGCTGAGCGCAACCACGGCTTCTGGGGCCGCGGCTTCGGCAGCCATGGCCGCATCGATGGCGACGGCGGCGTGGCCGGCCTGACCCACACCGTGGGCGGCATCGTGCTGGGTGCCGATACGCGCGTGGCCGATGACCGCGTCAGCCTGGGCGTGAGCGTGGCGGCGGCTGACATGTCGACCAAGGCCCGCGATGGCTCCGGCTTCACCGGTGACGTGCGCGCGCTGGATATCGGCGGTTACATCGATGCCACCTATGCGCGTCGCTACCTGTCTGCCGCCGTGCGTTACACCGACCTGCGCCACGACACCCGTCGCGGCATCGCCGGCATCGACGGCCTGGGCGATCCGCTGCGCGCCAAGTACAACAACGATGCGATCTCCGCGCGCCTGGAACATGGCTTCAGCTTCACCACCGGCAACGGCCTGGTGGTGCAGCCGCTGCTGCCGGTGGTGGATTACGCGCGCACCTCGGCCACGCGCTTCAATGAAGGGCAGGGCGCCGGCGCACTGGCCGGCCGTGGCGACAGCCTGGAAAGCATCCGCGTCGGTGCCGGCCTGCAGCTGTTCAAGACCTTCGACGGCAACAACGGCGAGCGCATCACCCCGCGCGCCCGCGTGGTCTGGCAGAAGGAACTGGGCGACACCCAGGCCCGCTACAGCACCGGCTTCGCCGCCGCCCCGGACCTGGTGTTCGGCAGCAGCAGCCAGACCCTGGGCGAACAGGTGCTGGCCTGGAACCTGGGCGTCACCAGCCGCGCCAGCGACCGCTTGTCGGTGATGGTCGACTACGTGGGTGAGCGCCGCGACGGCCAGGTGCAGAACGGCGTGATGCTGGGCCTCGGCTACGCGTTCTGAGTAAAGGGCACACCGGCGGCAGCATCGCCGCCGGTGCGCTATGGTCTGCGCAGGATTCCCGTGCAGGCCCGCCCATGCAGATTGCCGTGTTCAGCGCCCGTCCCTACGACCGCCGCTTCCTGGAAGAAGCCAACGCGCGCGACGGCGCCGGGCAGGGCTTCCAGTTCGTTCATTTCGACGCCGCACTGGATGTGCACACCGCGGCACTCGCGCAGGACTGCGCCGCCGTCTGCGTATTCGTCAACGACCGCCTCGATGCCCCCGTGCTGCAGGCGCTGCATGCACAGGGCGTGCGCGCCGTGCTGCTGCGCTGCGCCGGCTTCAACAACGTCGATCTGGCCGAGGCCGCGCGCCTGGGCCTGTTCGTCGCCCGCGTGCCGGCCTATTCGCCCGAGGCCGTGGCCGAACACGCGCTGGCGCTGGTGATGACCCTCAACCGCCACACCCACCGGGCCTACAACCGCGTGCGCGAAGGCAACTTCATGCTGGATGGCCTGCTGGGCCGCACCCTGCACGGGCGCACCGTGGGCATCGTCGGCACCGGCAAGATCGGCCTGGCGACTGCGCGCATCTTCCGTGGCATGGGCTGCACCGTGCTTGGCCATGACCCGTACCCGTCGCCGGACTTCGACGGGGTGGGGGAGAGCGTGGGGCTGGACGACCTGCTGGCGCGTGCGGACATCGTTTCGCTGCACTGCCCGCTGACGCCGGACACCCAGCACCTCATCAACGACGCCTCGCTGGCGCGGATGAAGCCTGGCGCGATGCTGGTCAACACCTCGCGCGGCGAGCTGGTGGATACCCACGCGGTGATCCGCGCGCTGAAATCGCGCCGGCTGGGCCACCTGGCCATCGACGTCTACGAGCAGGAAAGCGCGCTGTTCTTCCAGGATCTGTCCGGCGAGATCATCGACGACGAGGCCTTCCAGCGCCTGATGACCTTCCCCAACGTGCTGGTGACCGGCCACCAGGGCTTCTTCACCGTGGAGGCGCTGCAGGAGATCTCGGCCATCACCCTGGGCAACCTGGCCGATTTCGCCGCCGGGCGGGCATGTGCCAACCGGGTAGGGGCGGATTGACCAGCGGGGTGGGCTGCCCGTAAAATCGCCTGCTCAGCCGGAATAGCTCAGTTGGTAGAGCGGCGCATTCGTAATGCGTAGGTCGCAGGTTCGACTCCTGTTTCCGGCACCAGTTGCATGAAAAGCCCCGACCCAGGTCGGGGCTTTTTTGTGCTCTGGTAGCGCCGGGCCATGCCCGGCGGAATGCCGGCAACCCGTAGTGCCAGCCCACGGCTGGCAGTCCCCAGCTTCCGAATCTCGCGGCCTACTCACCCCCGGCTTCCCAGGCACTGACTGCCGCGCCCTGTTCCTGACCTGGAAACCGCACCCGGCCATTCCTGTGCTATGAATACCCAGCCTTGCTTCAAGGCTCTTTCAAGGATTGAAAAGATGCGCAGGTCAGGGGAACTGCATGCGGTGTATCGACGCGCTTCACAGAGCGTCCAAATCACATTCAAACACCGGCTGCCGCAATAGCCCCAGGGCCGGCCTGGTTCGCGCCATTTGCGCAGCAGCGGTGATGCATTGCAGATATGGCGGTCCTGGTGCGACTCGCAATGACGGTTTTGGCATCAATAAGGCCCGTTTGGTGACGTGATCAATAATCGTGCTATCAACGAAGGTAATCATTACCTGCGTAAGTCACAGTCGGGAATTGATACATCTGGCTTGGACGTCCGGCAAGTTGCTTCTCTTCAATTCGCGAATGAAGTGGCCTGGTCTGCAATCAACAAGGAAGAATAATGCACGCACTTCGGGGTTTCAGATTCATACTGATCGGCGCCGGTTTCTGCGGTCTGGCGCATGAATCCAAGGCTGCAGAGCCCTATCAGGAGTACAGCAAGCGTATCGAAGCGGCGCAGACGCTGACCGCGCTCAAGAGCGAGCTGATGGGGGACAGTGTCAGCGTCTACAACGGAGCAACGGACTTCTCCATCACCGACATCGAGCTTGCCGGTTCAGGTATGCCGGTTCGATTGGGCCGACGGTTATCGGTGGAGCTGACACCCGTTGGCCCGGGTGAGCCTATTGCCGCGCCGAAGCTGGCAGGACTCGGCAACTGGGATCTTGATGTACCTCATCTCTCCGCGACGTTCGACAGCGCCGTGGGTTGGCGGGGATTGGACTCCAGCGGCGGGCTGACCGATATGCGGTGTTCGGTTGCGGTTTCTCCCGTCATTTCTTTCAGCGGTTCGATCAGCATTTTCGACATCTTCCAGGGCGTGAGCATTCACCTGCCGGGGGAGGGGGATCGCCCCATGTTGCTGGCTGAAGCAGGCGTGCCGCTTCCCAGTGATGGCGTCGCCCGAAAATGGACCAGTCGCGAGCGCGATGCGTTCAGCTGCATACCCATGCAGGCGGGCATGGTTGGCGAAGGCTTTGCAATGCAGACGACAGATGGTCGTCGTTTTGAATTCAACTACGCGGTAGGCCGACCCGCCGGAACCATGCGCCAGTCGCGGGGCCCCATGAACCTTCCGGTGACCATTGCCCGTACCCGGATGTTCCTGCTTGCCACCAAGGTAACGGACCGGTTCGGGAATACGTTGAGCTACGGCTACAACGCACGCGGCAACCCAACCTCCATCGTGGCCGAGGATCGAAATGGCGAGATTCGGAGGATTGATCTGGTGTATCAGAACGATCGTCTGACCACCGCCTCCACCAACGGCCGGACGTGGACCTACGCGTATGACGGGGCGGGAAACCTTGCCTCGGTAACGCTGCCTGATGGCGCCATGTGGCAGTACGGCTATTCGGGAAATCTAAAGCCAGGGTTTGACTTCTGGGACGGCGATGCAGGCATTACGTGCGCCGGCGGCGCAGATCCGTTGCCGGCCAGCTACGAGGTTACGTCCCGGCATCCCTCGGGTGCGCTTGGAAGGTTCAGCTTCACCAATCTCCGGCACTACCGATCGGGTGTGCAGCGCAGCGAATGCGTACGCAAAGTGAACGGTCAGGAGCTTTACTACGTACTGCGCACTCCCAATCGGTTCGACGTAATGTCTCTGGTTGCCAAGGAGATCACCGGTCCAGGCATCGCACAACCGCTGCGGTGGACCTGGTCGTACACGCGCGATCCCCAGCCACTGTGGGGAACCGGCCAGCCTGTTGCCTACCCTTGCCAGACCTGTCCGACCAGCAAGGCGAACACGTTCAACAGGCCTGATGGCTCCAGGATCATCTACGACTACGGCTTCCTGTACGCGTGGAATGATGGGCAGTTGATGGGGTCCAGAACCTACGATGCGGGTGGGAACCTGCTGTCTTCGACTCGCTCTGAACTCATGACGGACGCACAGTTGGCCGGTCAGCCCTTCCACCCCAGCTACGGATTGAGCATCGGCGGCGATGACATCGGCACCTTGAAGGTAAGGCCGATGGCAAGTACCACGGTGACGCAGGACGGTACCGATTACCGATCCAACACCGACGCCTTCGACGTCTACGCTCGACCCACGCGCATCACCAAGGCAAGTCCCTGGCATTCTCGTACCGATGCAACGCAGTACTACGATGACCCCGGTCGCTGGCTGCTGGGGCAGGTTGGCACGGTAACCAACGTCAATACAGGAGCCGTGGTCTCCCAGACCAGCTACGATGCCAATGCCATGCCGTCGCAGTCGTGGGCGTTTGGAAAATTGCAGCAGTCGCTTACCTACCATGCCGACGGCACCGTTGCCACCATCAAGGATGGCAATGACAACACCACCACCTTGGCCAGCTGGAAGCGTGGGAGTCCACAGTCGATTACCTGGCCCGATGGGCAAGTGCTTTCGGCCGTCGTAGACGATAACGGATGGATCAGAGCAGTCACTGATGAAAACGGATTCTCCACGCAGTATGGCTACGATCCGATGGGTCGAATCTCCAGCATCACCTATCCGGCCGCCGATTCGGTCAATTGGAATGTCACGACCCAGACCTTCGCCCAGGTAGGTAGCGACGAGTATGGTCTCGGGCCCGGCCATTGGCGGCAGACCGTTGCCACAGGCAATGCGCGGCGAGAGACCTACCTGGACGCCTTGTGGCGGCCATTGGTCACCCGTGAATACGACACGGCTGATGTTGCAGGAACGCAGCGCTTCCACCGCTTTGCGTACGATGAGGAGGGGCGGCAGGTCTTTGCCTCATATCCGGGCGCCAGCGCCTCGCTTTCCACAGGGACGTGGAGTGTCTTCGACGCCCTGGGGCGGGTGACGTCGGTATCCCAGGACAGTGAGCTGGGCTTGCTGAGCACGGTTTCCCAGTACCTGCCAGGCAATCAGACGCGAACAACCAACCCGCGTGGCCAGGCCACACTTTCCGGCTATCAGGTGTTTGACCAGCCCAACTACGATGTCCCGGTCTGGATCCAGCACCCGGAGGGGGCCTACACCGAGATCAGTCGGGACCTGTTCGGCAAGCCGACAACCATCCGTCGACGCAACGCGGATGCCACGCTGACGGTGACCCGCGGCTATGTCTATGACGGCCATCAGCAGCTATGCAAAACCGTCGAACCGGAAACCGGCGCCACCGCTACCGGCTATGACGGCGCAGGCAATATCAGCTGGACTGCCTCCGGCCTTGAACTGCCCAGTACGTCGAGTTGCGATTCGCAGGCGGCCATCGATTCCGGGCGTCGCGCAGATCGCACCTACGATGCGCGCAATCGGTTGAAGACGCTGACCTTCCCGGACGGCAATGGCAACCAGACGTGGAGCTATTTCAATGACGGTAAGCCGTCCCAGGTGGTCACCAGCAATGATGGTGGCGCCAGCCAGGCGATAAATGCCTACAGCTACAACCGTCGGCGCCTGCTCACGGGCGAATCTGCGTCGCAGACCGGCTCTGCCACTTGGACGCTGGGCTACGGCTACGATGCCAACGGCGCAATGGCCAGCGTGTTGTACCCCAGTGGCCTGAGTATCGACTATGCGCCCAATGCTTTGGGCCAGCCATCACGTGCCGCAGGCTATGCCACAGGCATCAGCTACTACCCCAATGGGGGCATGCGTCAGTTCACCTATGGCAATGGTGTTGTCCACACCATGTCGCAGAATGCTCGGCAGCTTCCGGCACATATGAGCGATGGCGGCGTGCTCGACTACCGCACGTCGTACGATCCTGCCGGAAACGTGTCGCGCATTGAGGACGGTGTGAACGCCGGTCGACACCGCGACATGCGCTATGACGGGTTGGATAGGTTGGTGCAGACCGACTCGCCGGTGTTCGGCGGTGACGGCAGCATGCGTTACACCTACGACGTGCTCGATAACCTGCGCTCGGCAAAACTTGCGGGCATAAAGGAACACAATTACTGGTACGACGCACGCAATCGCATGAGCAACGTTCAGAACAACGCTGGTGCAACGGTCATGGGCTTGAGCTACGGCCCGCAGGGCAATCTGAGCGCAAAGAACGGGCAGGTATTCAATTTTGATTTTGGTAACCGTCTTCGCTCGGTGCAGGGCATTGATAGCTACCGCTACGATGCGCATGGTCGCCGTGTGGCGTCGACCAATGCGGCAGGCCTGACGATCCGGTCGATGTATGGTCAGGATGGTGTTCTTCGTCGGCAGGACGATGCACGCCTCGGGACGAACAGCGAGTACGTTCACCTCAATGGCAGTCTGTTGGCCAAGGTCGAGAACACTGTCGCCCCGGTTGTACCGACTGTGAACGCTCCGGCGTTCAGCAATACAGGCAACTACACGGTGAGCTGGAATGCCGTTGCCGCGGCCAGACGCTACGAGCTGCAGGAACGGCTCAACGGCGGTGGGTGGGCCGGTGTACAGGCCGGTGCAGGAGTGAGCTGGGCGACCAGTGGCAAGGCGGCGGGAACTTACGGCTACCGTGTGCGGGCGTGCATGGCCACTACCAACTGCAGCGCCTGGAGTGCCATTGCCAGCACGGTCGTGCAGCTTCCGCCCGCGCAGGCACCGTCGGTTTCGGCGCCTGCGCAGGCAGCCAATGGCAGTTACACGGTCAGCTGGTCCAATGTCGTGGGTGCCAGCAGGTATGAACTGCAGGAGCGCGTGGGCAGCAGTAACTGGCTTGCCGTCACTCCGACGACGACGCTCAATTCCATGCAGTATTCAGGGCGGCCTGCTGGCAGTTACGCGTACCGTGCGCGGGCGTGCAATGCCGCAGGTTGTGGTGCCTTCTCCGCCACTGCTTCGGTGGTGTCCGTATGGCCGCCGGGCACCGCGCCGGCACTGTCTGCGCCTGCGTCGGGATTGAATGGCAACTACACCATCACGTGGTCGACCGTGGCGGGTGCGAACAAGTACAGCGTCGAGGAGTTGCCGAATGGTGGGAGCTGGAGCGTGCACAGCGAAGTGGCGTCCAGCAGCTTGTCGTTCTCGGGCAAGCCGACAGGAAACTACAGCTACCGCGTTCGTGCCGGCAACAACGCTGGGTGGAGTGCTGTCTACTCGAACACCGTATCGGTCGCTTCGCTGCAGCCCCCGTCCTCAACCGTTGTCAGTGCCCCACAGGCCAGCAGTACCGGCACTTTCACTGTCAGCTGGAATGGAGTGCCCCTGGCGACGGAGTACCGGCTGGAGCAGAGTGCCAACGGCGGTGGCTGGGGTGAGATCCAGCGGGACGGCTCGACCCAGCGAAGCATCAGCCAAGGCGCCGACGGTAATTACGCCTACCGTGTCCTGGCCTGCAATGCAGCAGGTTGCAGTGGCTATTCCAACGAGGTATCCACGCGGGTCACGCTGCCACCTGGCACGCCGAGCATCACCTTCAATACCAAGTACCAGACCGCAACCCGCCCGATACGCATCCAATGCACTGTCAGCTGGAGTGCCGTTCCCGGTGCGGCGACCTATGAACTGCTCAAGGATGGAAGCGTCACCGCTTACAGCGGGCCGTTGACCAGCGTCAGCTCCAGTAACCAGAACTACTGCGCCACCTCGCACCAGGTGAGGGCGTGCAACGCGGCCGGTTGTTCGGCTTGGTCGAATCCCCCTTCCGTCCAGCAACTGGTCATCGGAGATAACCAATGAAGGAGCATGGTGCAGCAGGCGTGGCAGGCTTTGTGACCCGACTGCGTGATGGGTGGGCTGCCAGGAAGGTGTGGTGGGCTTGGGCACTGGTATTGCTTGCATTGGGCCAGGTCTCCAATGTCAGTGCCCAGACGGTCACCTACTTTCACACGGACCCGTTGGGCTCGGTTGTGGCCGAGACCGATGCCAGTGGTAATGTGATCAAGCGTTATGACTACGAGCCCTATGGAGCCGTGGTGGGTGGTCAGGTCACCGATGGGCCGGGGTACACCGGGCATGTGAGTGATGCGGCAACCGGCCTGAGCTACATGCAGCAGCGCTACATGGATCCGCAGCTTGGGATGTTCCTGTCGGTGGACCCGGTCACGGCGTATGACCAGCCGGTTGGGCAATTCAACCGGTATCGGTATGCGAACGGGAATCCGTACAAGTTCACGGATCCGGATGGGCGCAGTGCAACGCTCGCGGCGCCTTTCGTGTTGATACCCATATTCGTCGCGACAGGCTACTATGCGATGACTACTCCTCAGCAGCGTGAGAAGGCGGGCGAAGCCCTCATACAAGGGGTAAAAGGTCTATTTCAGAAGAATGAGGCAGGCGGCTCAGACGCAGCAGGAGCTGGTGATGGCGGTTCCAGTTCTCCGGCCCTCCCCGTTGATCTCGTGGGTGATCAGAGTAGCCCATTGGCAGGACCAAATAGGAATGGTACCCGCCACACTAGCGGAAATCTGAGGCCGGAGTCCGGGGGTACAGGCAACTACGACGAGGATCTCAAGACCCTTGCAGGCGATACCAGGCCCGCAGTTCGCGGGGATAGCGCTCCTCCTGGGGCGCAGATCGGAGCGAATGGCGTGTTTGGTCGCGAGACCAATAGCTCGGGCGGCAAAAGTATCGATATTCCTGCAAATGGTGACAAGCCACATGAAACCCTACACTACGATTGAAGTACTTCCGGACGGCACGCGTTATTTGCCGATGCAGTGGAATGGTGCGAAGCCGAGTGAAGTGGCTCAGCTGCTCCAAGGGCGTCGGCTTCTGGCTTGCAGGTTTCCCGCTACGCAGACAGCGAACCTAGCTTGGCAAGTAGTCTTTAGCTTTGACTCCAATGTGTCTCTTGAAGTGACATCGTCCAGTACCGTTGTTCAAGGATGGGACGAATTTGGAACCATTAATGTTGAGATCTTGTCGAGTGCTCTGACTGAATCGGCATGTGAGTGGGTCACTCTAGAGCTTTCGGAAGCACTTGACGTTACGTCTGTTGAAGTCGTTCGTTGGCAAGGTGCTGGATTGCTCGTTGACTCTGGTATTCGCCTGCACTTCTCTGATGACCGTATCCTCTCAGTCGTTGCGGTGGACGTGCCGGGTGCACTGCTCTTGACTTTGCCAGGAGATGTAGCCCCCTGGTCGTGGCAATTTCCGGCAAATGACTACGTCTACGTATCGATTGAAGAGGTGGGCTGACTCTTTCACTGGGTATGCCCAATCGTCTCAGTCATGTCTGCCGCTCGACAATGCGTAGGTCGCACGTTCGACTCCTGTTTCCGTCACCAGTTGTAGAAAAGGCCCGGCCTTGGTCGTAATGCTGTTCACTTAAGCGGTGCAGCCTTGCGATCTACCGGATAGCGCGTCTTGGAAATCTTCACCGTCCTCGGCGTTGTCGGCCGGGGACGGTGTTCCAGGAATAGGCTGGCAACTCCTGACCGCAGTTGGGACAAGCGCCTCCCGGTAGCCGATGCCGGTTGCGCCGCAGCCATCACGATCAGCTGTGCCGCAATGTAGTGGCAGGCAGGTTTGAAGCGTATTTCCGAGGGCGCGCGGCCGTAGGCAACCGCCGCTTGGCTCGCCTCGCGGCGGATGATATTGTACGCCAGCAGCAGGCTCCAGACTTCCTGATACACCAGCTGGATGGTCTTGCTGCGCAGCAGGTTGGCGGCCTTCCAGGCATCGGCCACGCTGTCGATCCAGGCCCACGCCGCGCACACTTCGTCGTCGCGCACGAACAGGGTGTGGTTGTCACTGCATTTCGCTGCATCGAGCTTTTAAGATCGCGGAAGCCCAGTTCGATTTCCCAGCGCTCCTGGTAGAGCTCGGCTACGGCCTTTGTGCTGTCACGTGGTCGACCGTTGCGAGTGCGAATAAATACAGCGTCGAGGAGCTGCCGAATGGTGGAAGCTGGAGCGTGCACAGCGAACTGGCGTCCAGCAGCTTGTCGTTCTCGGGCAAGCCGACAGGAAACTACAGTTACCGGGTTCGTGCCGGCAACGACGCTGGGTGGAGTGCTGTCTACTCGAACACCGTATCGGTCGCTTCGCTGCAGCCGCCTTCCTCAACCGTTGTCAGTGCCCCACAGGCCAGCAGTACCGGCAATTTCACTGTCAGCTGGAATGGAGTGCCCTTGGCGACGGAGTACCGGCTGGAGCAGAGTGCCAACGGCGGTGGCTGGGGTGAGATACAGCGGGACGGCTCGACCCAGCGAAGCATCAGCCAAGGCGCCGACGGTACTTACGCCTATCGGGTCCTGGCCTGCAATGCAGCAGGTTGCAGTGGCTATTCCAACGAGGTATCCACGCGGGTCACGCTGCCGCCCGGCACGCCGAGTATCACCTTCAACACTAAGTACCAGACCGCAACCCGCCCGATACGCATCCAGTGCACTGTCAGCTGGAGTGCCGTTCCTGGTGCGGCAACCTATGAACTGCTCAAGGATGGAAGTGTCACCGCCTATAGCGGGCCGCTGACGAACGTCAGCTCCAGTAACCAGAACTATTGCGCCACCTCGCACCAGGTGAGGGCGTGCAACGCGGCCGGCTGTTCGGCTTGGTCGAATCCCCCTTCCGTCCAGCAACTGGTCATCGGAGACAACCAATGAAGGAACATGGTGCAGCAGGCGTGGCAGGCTTGGTTACCCGACTGCGTGGTGGGTGGGCTGCCAGGAAGGTGTGGTGGGCTTGGGCACTGCTATTGCTTGCATTGGGCCAGGTCTCCAATGTCAGTGCCCAGACGGTCACCTACTTTCACACGGACCCGTTGGGCTCGGTTGTGGCCGAGACCGATGCCAGTGGTAATGTAATCAAGCGTTATGACTACGAGCCCTACGGAGCCGTGGTGGGTGGTCAGGTCACGGATGGGCCGGGGTACACCGGGCATGTGAGTGATGCGGCTACTGGGCTGAGCTACATGCAGCAGCGTTACATGGATCCGCAGCTGGGGGTGTTCCTGTCGGTGGATCCGTTGACGGCGTATGAGCAGCCGGTGGGTCAGTTCAATCGGTATCGGTATGCGAACGGGAATCCGTACAAGTTCATTGATCCTGATGGACGCATTGTCGAGACCGTATGGGACGTTGCGAACATTGCGATGGGCGCGACCAGTGCCTACTCGAACTTTAGCCAAGGTAATGTGGGGCAGGTATTGTCGACTCAATCGGCGTGGCGATTGATGCGACGGCAGCTGCAGTGCCCTTTGTTCCCGGAGGCGCGGGTACGGCAATCAAGGCAGCCAGGGGACTTGAGAAGGCTGTTGACGGTGCGCGCACAGCTGAAAAGCTCGGCGACGCGGGCAAGATGGTTGGAAATCTTCCAAAGCCACCCACGGGCCCGGGGGCAGTTCCAGTAGCACAACGAGACCCGCAGCGGTTGTTCACTGATTCCGCACGAGAATCCAAGCGAGCTGAACAAGGTGGAAAGTGCGCGACGGGCTGCGGGACGTAAATTGATCGGAGTAATTCCGCCGGGCATCATATCGAGCGACACGCCGACGGTGGTCCTACAACTTCCTCCAATCATGCCGAGGTCTGTTTGGACTGCCACAAGCAATTGCACGGGAGAGATTAGCAATGAATGAGACGATCATAGCTAAAGATGGTGAGAACGAGACTGCGGTGCCGCAAGCTTGGCGGCCCACGCTCGCAGCCATCGTTGATGCTCTGATTCAAGGTGGCGAACCATCGCTACCGCAGATAACCCTTCAGGCCCCAGATGTGTGGGCAAGCGCGCTAGAGAACATTCGCGCGTATGGCGCACACTTGAAAAGGCTGCCAGATGATTCCTGGAACTCTTCCGTCTGCATCTGGTATGGAGATTTTTGGAATGTTCTGGTTGATCTTTACACAGAAGAAGAGGGGCGGAGTGATCTAGTACTTCAGGCTCACGTGTACGAAGTTGGTGATGGGTATCGATACGAGGTGATTTTGGTATACGTGCCGTAGAACCTGAAGGTCTGTTCGAATTTCATCGGTTTTCAAATTAAGTGGTGACTTAATTGGCGGCTACATGGGGCGGGGCTGTGCACTGCGGACGATCCGCATCCAAACATGGCCTTGCATCCTGTCCTAAGTTGGCCTTATCGCCACTTACGGACGCTCCGCCCAATGTCATCCGCCCTCACCAAGCGCATCGTTCTCACAGCAGAACCCCGTGATCGCCCCTATGAGCTTAGGGACGCTCAGGTTCGCGGCCTGATCCTGCGTGTGCAGCCTTCAGGGCATAAGGATTGGATCGTGACCTGGGCGCACGGTAAGCGTCGCACCTTGGGGTCGGTCGAACATCTGGCGCTTGATCAGGCTCGTGACCAAGCCCGGCAAGCGGTCGCTGAATACGTTCAGTCCGGATTGCCGGCACTCGCAAAGTCCAAGCCCACTAGCTGCACGCTCGAAACACTGCTCAACGAGCATTTCGAGCCTTGGGCCGTCACCGAACTCAAGGGCGGTCGTCAGTACCCAGACCGCAGAACGGCAGTCAACAATTGTTCGACGAGATGACTTAGGACCTAAAAGATGACGCCCAAAGAACAAGTCGAGAGAATACTCGAAGACATTTTGAATTTCGCCAGAAAGATGCTTGTAGAGCATGGTGAGTTTCACCCATTTGGAGTTTACCTTGCCTTTACTGGAGATATGGTGCATACAGGCGTCAAGATGAATGGTGGAGGCGCCGCAGGTCGGATGAGGATGCTTCAGGTGGCGCTGCAGGAGCGGAAGGATTGTGCGACCGCATACGGCATAGCTTCCAATGTGTGGTTGCCGCAGAATGATGACTCTGGTCTCGATGCGGTTAAGGTGTTCTTGGAGCATCGGGATGGGTATTGCGCAGAAGTGTTCTGCCCGTATGACCTTTCCAAGAGTGATCCGCTGATAGTTTCGGAAATTTTTGCTCAAGAAGGCGATCCAGTCTTCTTCTCCCGCTCGCCCGCTGACGATGAGAGGTGTTGAGTCTGCCCGCTGAATGCCTAGTACCGCCGTTCGATAGCTGAGTCGTTGTGGCGTAGGTCGCAGGTTCGATTGCTGTCTCCGGCTGGCGTCCAGCAGCTTGTCGTTCTCGGGCAAGCCGTCAGGAAACTACAGCTACCGCGTTCGTGCCGGCAACGACGCTGGGTGGAGTACTGTCTACTCGAACACTGTATCGGTCGCTTCGCTGCAGCCCCCGCCCTCAACCGTTGTCAGTGCCCCACAGGCCATCAGTACCGGCAATTTCACCGTCAGCTGGAATGGAGTGCCCCTGGCGACGGAGTACCGGCTGGAGCAGAGTGCCAACGGCGGTGGCTGGGGTGAGATACAGCGGGACGGCTCGACCCAGCGCAACGTCAGTCAAGGCGCCGACGGCAATTACGCCTATCGGGTCCTGGCCTGCAATGCAGCAGGTTGCAGTGGCTACTCCAACGAGGTATCCACGCGGGTCACCCTGCCGCCCGGCACGCCGAGTATCACCTTTAATACCAAGTACCAGACCGCAACGCGCCCGATACGCATCCAGTGCACTGTCAGGTGGAGTGCCCTACCCGGTGCGGCGACTTATGAACTGCTCAAGGATGGAAGCGTCACCGCTTACAGCGGGCCGTTGACCAGCGTCAGCTCCAGTAACCAGAACTACTGCGCCACCTCGCACCAGGTGAGGGCGTGCAACGCGGCCGGCTGTTCGGCTTGGTCGAATCCCCCTTCCGTCCAGCAACTGGTCATCGGAGACAACCAATGAAGGAACATGGTGCAGCAGGCGTGGCAGGCTTGGTTACCCGACTGCGTGGTGGTTGGGCTGCCAGGAGGGCGTGGTGGGCTTGGGCACTGGTATTGCTGGCATTGGGCCAGGTCTCCAATGTCAGTGCCCAGACAGTCACCTACTTTCACACGGACCCGTTGGGCTCGGTTGTGGCCGAGACCGATGCCAGTGGTAATGTAATCAAGCGTTATGACTAAGAGCCCTATGGCGCCGTGGTGGGTGGTCAGGTCACCGATGGGCCGGGGTACACCGGGCATGTGAGTGATGCGGCAACCGGCCTGAGCTACATGCAGCAGCGGTACATGGATCCACAATTGGGCGTGTTCCTGTCGGTGGATCCGGTGACGGCTTATGAGAATCCTGTCGGGATGTTCAACCACTATCGTTACGCTGCGAGCAACCCTTACAGGTTCAAGGACCCTGACGGCCGCTGCTATACAAGCACGGGGGCGTGCATGACGGAGGCTGAGTTTGAACAGGCGTGGAAAGGGGAGCCAAGTCGGGTCCTGAACACGATCGGAAGCCCGTTGGGGACTGTTGCAGACGCCTTGAATGGCGACTTCAAGGGCATGATTGTGGGCGCGGTGATGTCCCGTGCCCCGGGTGGAAAGAGCGGGGTTAAGGCGGCAGGGTTCTTTGTCCGATTTGGAAAGGGCGCAGAAAGCGCTGAGTCGCTTGCAGCTCAAGCCGTCAAGGCGGAGAAGGCCGGGTTCCCCCATGGGGTTTCGGTCAAAGCGCAGGAGAGGGTGGGTGCGGCAGACAGAATGAAACACCGGGTTGCCGATCAGACGGAGGCAAAGGGTGCGTTCAATACACCTCAAACCGGGAACAATCCGAACCACCATACTGTGGAACTTCCCAAGCCAGTAACGGAGAAAGTGGCTCAAAAGTTCAATGAGGTTTACAAATGAAGATCGACTTGATTGTGGAATGGTACGACGGTGAGTTGCAGCAAGTCATGGAAGATGGTGGTCGATACTTCTACGCAATCTGTGTGGAGGCGGATTTCAGCAAACCCTTGCAGGATAGAGTCTACTTCGTGATCAATATTATTGCGCAGGAAAGGCATATTATTAAGCGATTTATCGCTGATGCAGATATGGATGGCCTTGATCGTCTGCTGCGCGATGAATTGTACGGTCGCCGAGGTGCGATTTTCTTGGGTTGCCCAAACGATTGGAGGGTGGAGTCGGCTGATTTCAGCATTGATCCAGCACCCTATCTTAAATTCTTCGCGTTTCCAGTCGTCGACGTGCTGGCGGCCTGAATCTATGGATGGTGGCATCGTTATGGGTAATTTCCGCCCCGCTGGTCGACTAAGGCAGCGGCACATTGACCCGCAGTTGGGGGTGTCCCTGTCGGTTGATCAGGTGACGGCGTATCAGAAGCCGGTTGAGTAGTACCGCCAGTAAGCTTTTTTCAAGATTCTCGTGGGAGTGATTCAGGGATGAAGGCAGATCACCGGACTGTACTGTGAATCGCCCAGGGTTCCGTAGACACCTCGCAGCCATAAACTATGGCTTAGGCGGAGGTGATTATGAGCACGAAGCGGTACACCGATGAGTTCAAGATCGAGGCGGTCCGA